>NZ_JACKZU010000541.1:0-3729 GCF_014222165.1 Nostoc sp. 2RC | reverse complement strand
CATATATTTTGAGAACGCTAAACTAGTTGTTATAAATAAACAGCCAAATATTTGTCATCATCAATCAGCATTTATTGAAAATTTTCATCAAAGTAAATAAAAACTATTTGCAAGAGTAAGGAGTAATTTAGCATCATAATTCAATAAAATTTAGAAATAGGAAATAATCTATTGAGTATGGGGCATTGGGTATGGGGGTGTTGAGTGTTGACAGAGGAATTATTCTCCTTGTCCCCTCATACTTCTCTGCGAGAGGCTGCGCCAACGGCTCCGCTCAGTACAAGTCTCCGTCATCTCCCTCATCTCCCTGCCCCTCATCAAGTTAGAAAACTTAATAATAAAAAGTACGATAGGGGGTAAACACCCTTAAAATGATCAGGATTTGTATTCTCGTACTCCAAGGCAAATACTATGCCCCGCCGTGATGACCTCCGGAAGATTCTACTGTTAGGCTCTGGCCCAATTGTGATTGGACAAGCCTGTGAGTTTGACTACTCTGGCACTCAAGCCTGCAAAGCGTTGCGAGAAGAAGGCTATGAGGTGGTGTTGGTCAACTCTAACCCTGCAACGATTATGACCGACCCGGAAACGGCCGATCGCACTTACATTGAGCCGCTGACCCCGGAATTGGTCGAAAAAGTAATCGCCAAAGAACGCCCTGATGCTCTACTCCCAACGATGGGAGGACAAACTGCTCTGAATATCGCTGTTGCTTTAGCCAAAAATGGCGCTTTGGAAAAGTACGGCGTTGAGTTAATCGGTGCCAAACTGCCAGCCATTGAAAAAGCCGAAGATAGAAAACTTTTTGGTGAGGCAATGGCAAAAATTGGCGTAGCTGTATGTCCTAGTGGTACAGCCGAATCTTTGGATGAAGCAAAAGCGATCGCTCGCGAAATTGGTACTTATCCCTTGATTATTCGTCCTGCTTTTACAATGGGTGGAAGTGGCGGCGGTATTGCCTACAACCAAGAGGAATTTGAGGAAATGGCACAGGTTGGTATCGATGCTAGCCCTGTTTCTCAAATTCTCATTGACCAGTCTTTACTTGGTTGGAAAGAATACGAACTCGAAGTGATGCGCGACCTTGCAGATAACGTGGTGATTATCTGCTCCATCGAAAACCTTGACCCTATGGGCATCCACACCGGGGACTCCATTACCGTGGCTCCCGCCCAAACCCTCACTGATAAAGAATATCAAAGGCTGCGGGATATGGCAATTAAAATCATCCGCGAGATAGGTGTGGAAACTGGCGGTTCTAATATTCAATTTGCCGTTAATCCTGTCACCGGAGATGTGGTGGTGATTGAAATGAACCCCCGCGTGTCTCGTAGTTCGGCTTTAGCATCTAAAGCTACGGGTTTCCCCATTGCCAAAATGGCAGCAAAGTTGGCTGTAGGCTACACTTTGGATGAAATTAAAAATGACATCACCAAGAAAACTCCGGCGTCCTTTGAACCAACAATTGACTACGTAGTTACAAAAATCCCCCGCTTTGCCTTTGAAAAGTTCCCCGGTTCGGAACCAGTGCTGACAACGCAAATGAAGTCAGTGGGGGAAGCAATGGCAATTGGCCGGACTTTTAACGAATCCTTCCAAAAAGCCCTGCGTTCTCTGGAAACCGGACGTGCTGGCTGGGGTTGCGACAAAGCCGAAAAATTACCCAGTGGCGAACAAATTCGCGCCCTACTGCGGACACCAAACCCCGATCGCATTTTTGCTGTGCGTCATGCCCTACAACTAGGAATCACTGCTGAGGAAATCTACGAACTCACAGGTATTGACCCGTGGTTCCTGGATAAAATGCAGCAAATTCTGGATATAGAGAAATTTCTCAAGCGCACATCATTAAAGGAATTGACAAAAGAGCAACTTTATGAAGTGAAGCGCAATGGATTTAGCGATCGCCAGATTGCCTATGCTACCAAAACCACCGAAGATGAAGTCCGCACCTATCGCCAACAATTAGGAGTCATCGCAGTTTACAAAACTGTGGACACCTGTGCGGCGGAGTTTGAAGCGTTTACTCCTTACTACTATTCTACCTACGAAGAAGAAACAGAAGTTTTACCAGCAACCAAGCCCAAAGTCATGATTTTGGGTGGTGGCCCCAACCGCATCGGACAGGGAATTGAGTTTGACTATTGTTGTTGTCACGCTGCCTATGCATTGAAAGCAGCAGGGTACGAAACGATTATGGTCAACTCTAACCCAGAGACAGTTTCCACTGATTATGATACCAGCGATCGCCTTTACTTCGAGCCGTTAACAAAAGAAGATGTCTTAAATATCATCGAAGCTGAAAATCCTGTCGGCATAATAGTCCAGTTTGGCGGACAAACACCATTGAAGTTAGCTGTTCCACTGCAACAATATTTGCAAAGACTGGGGACTGAGGAAAACTCCCAATGCCCAATTCCCAAAATTTGGGGTACATCCCCAGATTCCATTGATATGGCAGAAAACAGAGAGCGATTTGAAAAAATTCTCAAGGAGTTGAATATTGCTCAACCACCCAACGGTATTGCTCGCAGTTACGAAGATGCGCTGATTGTGGCCAAACGCATTGGCTATCCAGTGGTGGTGCGTCCTAGCTATGTGTTGGGGGGAAGAGCGATGGAAATCGTTTATTCCGATACCGAGTTGGAACGCTACATGACCTTTGCGGTGCAAGTAGAACCAGACCATCCAATTTTAATTGATAAGTTTTTAGAAAATGCCATTGAAGTCGATGTTGATGCCATCGCCGACCATACAGGACGAGTTGTCATTGGCGGTATCATGGAACACATTGAACAAGCGGGAATTCACTCAGGAGACTCTGCTTGTGCCCTACCTTCCATTTCCTTACCACCAGCAGTTCTCAACCAAATTCGCACATGGACAGTGCAACTAGCCCAGGCCTTGTCAGTGGTGGGATTGATGAATATTCAGTTTGCCGTCATTGGTGCAAGCGGCTATTCTCCCCAAGTTTATATTCTCGAAGCCAACCCCCGCGCCTCCCGTACAGTGCCATTTGTTTCTAAAGCAACGGGCGTGCAGTTAGCCAAACTAGCCTCCTTAATCATGTCAGGGAAAACCTTAGAGGAGCTAAACTTCACCGAGGAAATCATCCCCACCCACATTGCTGTTAAGGAAGCTGTATTACCCTTTAATAAATTCCCTGGAACTGATACAATATTAGGCCCAGAAATGCGCTCCACTGGTGAGGTGATGGGGATTGACAGCGACTTTGGCCGAGCCTTTGCCAAAGCAGAATTGGGCGCTGGAGAGCGTTTACCACTAAGCGGAACCGTCTTTGTATCAATGAGCGATCGCGATAAAGCAACTGCCGCAGTTGTGGTAAAAGAATTTATCGATTTGGGCTTTAAGGTGATGGCCACACTTGGTACGCGCCGGGTGCTTCGCGAACAGGGCTTAGATGTTGAATTAGTACTGAAACTCCATGAAGGACGACCCCACGTCCTAGATGCAATCAAAAATCAGAAAATCCAACTGATTATCAACACACCTTCAGGAGAAGAAGCCCAAACCGATGCCAGGTTAATCCGCCGCACAGCCTTGGCTTACAAAATTCCTATCATAACCACCATTGCAGGCGCAAAAGCTACCGTCGCCGCCATTCGTTCCTTACAAAATACGACCTTGGATGTAAAAGTCATCCAAGAATATTGCAAGATTGCGAAAAAGTAGAGAGTGGTGAGATCGGGAGATGGGGGAGATGGGGGA
>NZ_JACKZU010000540.1:0-3729 GCF_014222165.1 Nostoc sp. 2RC | reverse complement strand
GATTTTTAGTTGATTGCCATCAATGGTGAAGGCGTTATTATCAGTATCGCCATTGCCAGGGATTAGGCTGTAGGTGAAGGTGTCACCTGCGTCGGGGTCAGTGGTTGAGAAAGTGCCAATGATGGTATTTACTGAAGAGTTTTCAGCTACGTTAGTGTTGTTCAGCGTCAAGTTGGTAGGTGTCTCGTTGACGTTGGTGATGTTGATGGTCAGTTCCTTCTCATAGAACAAGCCATTCTGGTCAGTGGTTCTCACTTTGATGGTGTAGCTGTTGTCGGACTCGAAGTCGAAGACAGCATTGGCTTTGAGTTGGCTACCATCAATAGTAAAGAGGCTATTGTCGGGGTAGCTAGCGCCACCGACAAAGGTATAAGTGTAAATATCCGTACCGTTGGGGTCTGTGGTGACAAAGCTGCCAACAACGGTGTTGATGGGCGAATTTTCTGCAATGCTGGTGAGATTTAGCACCAGATTTGTGGGAGCAGCATTTTCTAACTCGAAAGCTCCTATGTCATCAAAAGCACCTTGGGGACGGGTAATGCCGCGCTGGTCGGTGGTGAGAGTAGTGTTGCCTGCACCAATGGCTGGGCTACCGGGTAGGAGGGCATGGGTGGGAGTGGAACCGCCATTGTTTTGCAGAGAACCCAGCAGGGGATTGGTGTTTCTCAGGTCACCAGTAGCTGTGAGGTTGCCGCTGCCATCGCTGCTGATGTTGTAGCCTAGCGATTGTACTACTGTCCCCGTTCCGAAATTTCCTATGTTTGCCGACCCTGTGTTGTTGGCAAAGATGCTGTTGTTGTATTGGGTGACGGCACTAACGGCACCAGTTTGACTGATGTTGCTTAGTGCTGAACCAAAAGCAGCGCTGTTATTGGCGATGGTGACATTGGTTAAGCTCAGACTGCTGGTTCTTCCGGAGCCAGTGGCAAGATGACCAATACCTCCTCCCGTGTTGACAGCACTGTTGCCGCTGACGGTGACGTTGCTCAAGCTAGCATTGACGTTTTGCAGCCTAATCCCACCGCTGAAGCCAGCAGTATTATTGCTGACGGTGCTATTGGTGAGGTTTAACGTTCCAAACCCTACGTACAGACCACCTCCAGTGTTACCTCCACTGTTAGCTGTATTTCCGGTGATGATGGTGCGATCGATGTTGAGGGTATCGTTCTCATCGTTCATGTTAATCCCACCACCAAAGCCAGTGCCATTACCGACACCGTTTCCTCCGGTGATGGTTACGCCCTCAAGGTTATAGGTTTTGCTACCACCTCCGCCGAACTCGAAGACGCGAGAGGCATTATTGCCGTTGATGGTGAGTAGGTTGGCTCCAGTTCCGGTAATGGTCACACTGTCTGTAACCGAGAGTTGTCCACTGGTGAGGGTGATGGTGTCGGGGGTGCTGTCGGTGAACGTGCTGCCTGCAAACGTAATCGTGTCGGCTCCAGCGTTGGCATTGGCGTTGAGGATGGCTTGGCGCAAACTGCCTTCGCCGCTGTCGTTGGTGTTGGTCACCGTATAGTTTGCCATTAATGATTAGTTTCCTTTGGTAAATAAACTGGTATTGATAAGTAATGACAATGCCGCCTTTTATCTGACTGCGCTATCCAAGGGCGGTGTCAGTAGCGCAACAGACTTTGCTCATACATCTCCCCTCATGCCAGCAAATTCTCAAAGTGCCAAATTTGATAACGTATGCTAATATATATGCGGTTGTTTGATGCATACATACATACCCATTGGTTTGTCAAACAATCGCTAGTATTAAATTCGGCACTAATTTTTGATAACACAGAACAGCCTCCATCACCTGTTAACAATTAGGTATGAAGTCAGTGCCTCTTAATGAGGTAATATTTTTTAATGCGATTAGTAAATAATACGGTGAAAGCTGAAGTACTTGAGATAGCTTCATCAAAAATTCAATAAGATAGTTGCTTAATCGCTGAAATTTCTGCCTATAAGCAAATAAATCCCCAATTTATTCATAAATCGGGGATTTTGGTGAGAACTTTTGCTGTTTTAAGTGGTAACTGGGTATGCAAAAATATTATGTCATTGCGTTGGCGTAGCCTTCCCGTAGGGTACGAAGTGAAGCAATCCCAAGTCTTTGCGATTGCTTCGTTGTCGCACAAAATACCCAAGTGAATTCTGATGACTGACGCCAATATTGCTGTTTGGTAAAGTATTTCTTTAAAGAAGCCTTATCTATTTAGATTAGCGATCGCCATCATTACCTTTACCTTTTAACAACTACCAATGAAAGTTTGCAACCATTTATACCAATTTTTCATGACAATTCTGACTTTACCCACTCGTGATTGGCTACAAACGTTACGGTCTAACTACGTAATATTAACGTTGTTCTTGTGCTGGAATTTGATCGATGCGACTCCAGCGATCGCGGCGAATTTGTCTAGCGATTTTCTCAAACAACCAGCTACAGAAATTACCGTTAACTTGGGTAATGCGGCTAACGAACTCAAATTTGAGCCAAATCACCTGGAATTTGTAACTGGCAAACGCTATAATTTGAAGCTAGCTAATCCCAGCCAACTGAAACATTATTTTACTGCCAAAGATTTTGCCGATGGTATCTGGACGCAAAAAATTGAAGCAGGAAAAGTAGAAATTAAAGGAGCGATTCACGAAGTAGAACTTAAGCCAGGTGGAGAAGCGGAGTGGGTGTTTGTACCTCTGAAATCTGGCAATTATAGTTTACGTTGTCCAATAGCTGGACATACAGAAGCAGGAATGATTGGAGAGATTATTATTAGTAATTAAATACGAATTCTCCAACTCATTAACCCACGATAAAACTGCACGAACTAGGGATGACAATACACTTTGACTTGCCTACTGGAGTTTTAAGAACTTATCTAAAGCCACCACCATACTGTCAGGCCAACGACGAACATTCTTGACCCAGTTGATGTCCTTATAACGGCTATCCAGTCCATAAGCAGCTACCCAATTACTTTCAGCATCCCCTTGTCTTTTATTTACCCAATAGGCAGCTGTGAGGGCGGCACGCATATCGGCAAATTTGGGATATTTGCGGACGATATTTTGCATTTCTTTGATTGCTTGGTTTGTTTGACCACTTTCATAAAGTGCCAGGGCATAATTAGCGCGGGCAAAAGCAAAATTTGGGGCAATTTCCACTGATTTTTTATAGTCAGCGATCGCTTCTTGCCATTTTCCCAAACCACCTTCAGCATTACCGCGATTGTTATATGCCATCGCATCATTTGGATCGAGTTCTAAGACATAATTATAATCAGCGATGGCCTCTTGCCATTTTCCCAAACCTTCTAAGGCTGCACCCCTATTCAAATAAGGATCTGTAACATTTGGAGCCAGTTCTATGGCTTTGTTATAATCCGCCAGTGCCTCTTGTAGCTTATTTTGACTGACCCGCGAATTTCCTCGGTTACTCCACGCCCCTGCATTGGTGGGAAATTGCTCAATAATCTTTGTCCAATATATTTCAGCCGTGGCAAAATCACCATTATTCGTAGCTTCAAAAGCTTGATTTGCCCACTCATCACCTTGTTTTAATTGCTCTTGAGTGACACTTGGCAATTGAGATTGTGCGATGGCTGGTGTACCCCAGCCAAACACAACTAACAAACTCAGAAAAATACAAATCAACTTTATCATCTGGATTTACCGTAAGTGAGTGTGCATTGGGGATGGGGGATGGGGCATTGGGTATGGGGAGATGAGGAG
>NZ_JACKZU010000539.1:0-3797 GCF_014222165.1 Nostoc sp. 2RC | reverse complement strand
CTCCCCTCTCTCCCCACACTCCCCACACTCCCCTCTCTCCCCACACTCCCCACACTCCCCATCTCTTTTGTCCCACCATTTGGTAAGTTAGTACATAGTCTGAAACAATAGCAGTAATAACTCAGAGGGGATTACGTTGAGTCACCAGAAAGATGCCATTGCCCCCCACGGTGGACAGTTAGTTAACCGTATCGCCACACCAGAACAAAGAGAAGAATTTCTCTCAAAAGCGGACTTTTTGCCGCGAGTGCAGCTTGACGATCGCGCTGTATCCGATTTAGAAATGATAGCGATCGGTGCTTTTAGTCCACTGACGGGTTTTATGAACCAGGAAGACTACAATGGCACCGTCACACAAATGCGATTAGCTAACGGTCTTGTGTGGTCGATACCAATTACACTATCGGTAGCCGAAGAAGTAGCTTCCCCTCTCCAAGAAGGCAGCTTAATTCGCCTCGATAACCCCGCAGGTAAGTTTATTGGAGTTTTGCAACTCAGCCAAAAATACCAGTACGACAAAACCCGCGAGGCAATTAATGTCTATCGCACTGATGATGCCAATCATCCAGGCGTACAGGTAATCTATAATCAAGGCTCAGTACATCTGGCTGGTGACATCTGGCTATTACAACGGGAACCCCATCCTCTTTTTCCCACTTATCAAATCGATCCCGCCGCTTCCCGGCAAATCTTCCGCGAAAATAATTGGAAAACCATCGTTGGTTTTCAAACTCGCAACCCCATCCACCGCGCCCACGAATACATCCAAAAGTGCGCCTTAGAAACAGTGGATGCTTTATTTTTACATCCATTAGTCGGCGCAACCAAAGATGATGATATTCCCGCCGACGTGCGGATGCGCTGCTATGAGATTTTGCTGGAACACTACTATCCTAGCGACAGGGTAATTTTAGCAATTAATCCCGCCGCCATGCGTTATGCCGGCCCTCGTGAAGCTATATTCCACGCCCTAGTGCGTAAAAACTACGGCTGCACCCACTTTATCGTCGGCCGCGACCATGCCGGAGTTGGTAATTATTATGGCACTTATGACGCTCAATACATCTTTGATGAATTTGAGCCAAGTGAATTAGGCATCGTGCCCATGAAATTTGAACACGCCTTCTACTGTACCCGTACCAAGCAGATGGCGACAACTAAAACCAGTCCCAGCAAACCAGAAGAACGCATACACCTCTCCGGAACCAAAGTCAGAGAAATGCTGCGACGCGGTGAATTACCTCCACCAGAATTTTCTCGCCCAGAAGTAGCCGCCGAATTAGCACGGGCAATGCGGATACAGGTGTCGGTTTAGGGTATAACCCTTCGGGTAGGGAAAAGGGAAAAGGAAAAAGGGAAAAAGGAAAAGGGAAAAAAGAAAAGGGAAAAGGGTATTATGAGGGATCTTTCCTTTCCCCTTTGCCCTTTCCACTTTCCCCCTACCCCACTGCCCCCTTTACACTACAGTCCTTAAACCTTTAAGCTGCTAGCTGGTAGGCTGAGAAATGATGGCTAATTATGAAACGGCGCACGTTTTTCAACAGAATTGGCTCAATACTCGCGGTATTGGGGCTGACTGAAGCTGAGTGGTTGACTCTGGGAAACCGCTATTACTATGCTTTGGCACAACCTAGTCCGCGCAAGTTGGCTTTATTAATCGGTATTAACCAATATCCTAAAATTCCACCCCTCAGTGGTTGTCTCACTGATGTGGAACTGCAAAGGGAACTTTTAATACATCGCTTTGGCTTTCAAAGGTCGGATATCCTCACCTTAACTGAGGAACAAGCAAGTAGGGAATTCATTGAGGCGGCTTTTTTAGACCACCTGGGTAAGGAAGCTCAAGCCGACGATGTGGTGGTGTTTCATTTTAGTGGCTATGGTAGCCGTGTCAAATTGGAAACATCCTCAGAGACAATGGAAAATGCTCTGGTGTCGGCTAATGAAACTCAGATATTAGAAAATGAAAAAATAGTCAATTATTTATTAGAAGAAAGTTTACTGTTATTATTGCGATCGCTCCCCACAAGCCGAGTCACTGCGGTACTAGATACTAGTTATTCTGTTCCAAGTTCAGTTATTGGATTAAAAAATCGCGCCCTCCAGGAGTCACCAGAAGCTAAGCTCGTAGCAGAGGAAATAGATTTTCTCAAACAACTGAAAACTCAAAAACCACTCAGTAATCCTGTTGTGTTAACTGCTACTTCTAGTCCCAAGCAGTCTGCGAGGGAAGGAATTTTTTCTGGTTTTAGTGCGGGGTTATTTACTTATGCCTTGACTCAGTATTTATGGGAAGCTACCCCAGCGACTAAAATTCAAGTGGCTCTTTCTCATGTGGAAAATTCTTTGTATAAATTGGGTAGCAAACAGCAACCAAATATATTAACGACACAAAAAAATCAAAATGTAGAGAAGTTAGATGTAACGTCCATACTGCCAGATAGTAACATTGGTGCAGAGGGCGTAGTGAGAGCCGTTGAAGAAGACGGTAAAACAGTGCAGCTGTGGTTGGCGGGATTACCTCCCCAAGTGCTGCTATACTACGGAGTGAATTCTCGATTGACTCTACCAACAACAGAGCAATTGGTATTGCGATCGCGTAGTGGGTTAACAGCAAAAGCGCAACTGTTGAAAATTGAAGGTGCAATTCCCCCACAAGTAGGGCAATTTGTCGAAGAAGCAGCGCGGGTTTTACCAAAAAATATTAATTTAGTAATTGGTCTAGATACTCGGCTAGAAAGAATTGAACGAGTAGACGCCACCAGTGGCTTTGCTGCTACTGCTCATGTGTCCACCGTAGTTGCAGGGGAACAACCAGCTGATTATATATTTGGTAAGCTCCAGCAAACACCCAGTCGCTACGGACTATTTACTTTGGATGGTGAGTTAATTCCCAACACCGCCGGCGAAGTGGGCGAAGCGGTAAAAGTTGCAGTACTGCGGTTAGCACCAAAATTATCCACCTTATTAGCAGCCAAATTATGGCGACTCACAGAAAATCAAGGTTCTTCCCGCCTAGCCATCCAAGCAACCCTAGAGATAATTAGTGATAAATCACCCCAAGCCGTAACCCAACGCCAAACACTACGAACCCAACACTCAACACTCAACACTCAACAGTCAACACTCCCCACTCCCCTTGTCCCCATCGGCAGCCGGATGCAATATCGGCTGCAAAATCAAAGCGATCGCCCAGTATACTTAATTTTGCTAGGTTTAAAAAATAATCAGACTGCAACTGTTTTCTACGCTTGGGAAATCCCACAAGAACCAAACACTACAGAAAATAAACTCCTTTTTAGAGAAATTGTCATTCCCCCAGGTGAAACCGTTACTTTGCCTGAAAACAACACTGGTTCTGAATGGGTAATTGCAGCGCCGGCCTTCTTTTTGGAACAACAGCTAATTTTTAGTACCGCTCCCTTCAGTGCAACTCTCGCCGTCTTAAACACTGCAAAGTATCCCACGCCAGACCAGCATCCAATTACCCCATTGTCCAAATCATTAGATGTCGTCCAAGCCTTACTCCAAGATTTGCACAACGCCAGCTTCATCAAAACCGAAATGAACGGCACAGCAACCGACTCATATATCTTGGATGTGAATAATTGGGCAAGTTTGAGTTTTAATTTTCAAGTTGTGTAAATGGGGCATGGTAAGAGGCAGAGGAGCAGAGGGGAAAAACTCATCTCCCCACTCATATCATGTCCGGCTAATTACCCCTCTTTTGTCACTCTCGCCAAAGTATAATTAAGTGCGATCGCAAAAACTAACACAGAGAGTATGGTTGAGCCTCG
>NZ_JACKZU010000053.1:0-29302 GCF_014222165.1 Nostoc sp. 2RC | reverse complement strand
GTTATGGCTGTTGTAATTCAACGACTTCCGCCACATACTCTTCTTGGGCTAAAGCCAAAGTTTGATTTTCAAGTTAGAAGGCAACCCACCCTTAAAAGAGTGGGATTGTAACAAGGAGGTTTTATACCTTGCTGCAAGCAGTCTCAGTATAATTATTTATCTGGACTGTAGCTCAGACCCAGAACTAAAGTTTTGATTGTTACTCCTAACTTTCTGCCTTCTGCCCTGTCTTCGACACGCTGCGCGAACGAACTTCTGCCTTTCTTTGTAAATTGGCATTGATAGCAACTTCTAAATGTGGTATTCCATTATAACCAGCCCAATAAGCGTGACCGCTAAATAGAAGATTGTGGTCAGGATCGTGAGCAATTAATTACTGACAAATTTTCGGAAAAATTTCAATAGATTGACCACAATCAGGGGCATCAATCATAATCGGTAAATGTAAATGCTGGCGGATTTTTGTAATCGCAGTTTTGTAGACATTTTTGAAAGTATTTAATGCAGTAGTAGAATTATTTGTCCAGCGATAGAAAACCAATTCTTTAGCTAAATTGATGATTAGATACTTTTGATATTTTTTAAGTACATTCAAAACAGGTTGAGAACTCCACCAGGGAATTAATTGGGTGTTTAACAGTTTGACATCACTCTCTAAGTTAAGTCCAGCAATAATTATAGTTTTAAATTAGTATAATATTTGCAGCTTTGTATCAGATTTTTACTATTTTTTGGCATACTAAGTACTGAATAACCACAATCCTTAACTATACTACATGATTAATGAGAGCTGGTTATTGATAGCGAAAATGGCACTAACATAAATAAAATTTTCCCTAGTAGCCGTTTTATAACTTTTGACTTAAGTCTTTTGGGGTATGATTTTTACCGCCAAGACTCTTACTTTAGTATTTAAAGGCTACTGTTCGCTATCAAGACTTTATCCCGATGTTTTAAAAAATACTAATTTTTAAGTCTTTGTTAACATTTTTGACAATTTCAATGACCAGCAATATAAATAATAACAATAATGATGAACAATCAGACAGAAAATTATTGCAATTTGAGCTAGATTTACTCAAGCAAGAGTATTTTTTTTTGGAAACAACAATTGAAGACTACAATAAGCAAATTTGGGTAATTAAATCTTTAGGTTTGACAGCAACAGGAACTGTGATTACCTTAATGATTCAGCAACAAGTAAATATCCCCAAAAATACTGACTTTCTTATTTTAGCTATTCCTTTTTTATTCTGGGTTCTCGAAAGCCAATGGAAACACTTTCAAAGAGGATTTTATTATCGAATAGCAGTCATTGAATCTATTTTTACTGAAAATTTTGATTTTCAAAGTCCTCTAATTTATAGTAGTTGGCGGCATTCTTTCCATCGTTCTGCCAAGCCTTACCATGTCAATTATTGGAAAGATGGAGTTTGTAATCTGAGTGTATCTGCCACCTATATCATAGAAATTGTATTACTAACATTACTAATTTTAGTTCGACATAATTTCCTCACCTTTTAAGGCACATAATTCATCCATCTTGAATTCAGAGGAGAAATTTTCATGGCAGAAATGACTTGGCTTCATCTTTCGGATTGGCACCAGAAAGGGAAAGATTTTGACAGGCAAGTTGTACGTGATGCCTTAATTAGGGATATTGAGGAGCGGGAGAAAATCAGTCCAGACTTGGCAAAGATTGATTTTATTATCTTTAGTGGTGATGTGGCTCATGCAGGTAAGAAGGAAGAATATGAAGCTGCACAAGAAAATTTATTCGAGCCTGTGCTTCAAGCAACCGGGTTAACTGCCGAGCGATTGTTTATCGTACCAGGCAACCACGACCTCGATCGCAGTACTTTTGAGTTGCTGCCAGATTCTATTTTAAAGCCTTTTGATTCTGATGTTCAGGTCAAAGATTGGCTGACTAACCAAAAAAAACGCGATCGCCTGCGGGAACCCTTTGAAGCCTATAGAGAATTTGTTACTCAATACACACATCAGCCTCAACCTGACTACAGCAGTATCCGCAGACTATGGATCGATGAAAAGCGAGTTGCCTTACTTGGTCTAAACTCCGCTTTAATGGCTGGACGCAACAAAAACGAAAGCGGATATGTAGATGATTATGGAAAACTAATTATTGGAGAACCCCAATTGTATGATGCCCTGAAACAAATTGCTAGTGATGAGGTGCGGATTGCAGTGCTACATCATCCACTGGAATGGATAGGTGAATTTGAACGCAATCGACTGGGACAACGCCTCCAAAATCAAGATGGGTGTCATTTTCTTCTTTGTGGTCATCAGCATAAATCTGAAGTTTATCAAGTAGCTGGCACAACAGGAAATTGCGTGGTTATTCCTGCTGGCTCTAGCTACGATCGCCGCAACTATCCCAACGGTTACAATTTTGTACACTTGAATTGTGACACTAGGCGAGGAACTGTATATCTGCGCCTGTGGATAGATGATGAAAACTGCTGGTACAAACACACAGCACCTTCCCATGAGGATGGGTATGTCAAGTTTAAACTTCCGCAAAAAGTGATTGCTGCCCCACCACCTGTACCTCCACCTAAGCCAAGTACAAAAATAAAAGTAGAACTGGAAGCCCACTTCAATGAGCTAATTCCCAAAATCAAAAAAGGCTTAGTAGTTCCTTTCTTAGGTGCAGATATTAACTTATGCGATCGCCCACAAGATACAAATCTCATTCACCGAGCATGGGACTGGAACCCTAAAGGTGAATACCCACCTACTAGCGTTGAACTTGCTGCTTACTTAGACCAGAGCCATGAATACTTAAAAACAGTTCGTTGTCCATTGTGCGATACAGAGACTTTGCCCCCTGCATGTCCGATTATGACAGAATTTGTGACTAGACTGGATCTTCAGCATGTGTCGCAATACTTAAATATTCAGGGTGAAAAGACAATTAATCAGGCAATTACAGAAATTGCTAGACATAAATACAAACCTAACCGAATGCATCGGTTTCTAGCTGAACTCCCGCGTCTCATGGATGAGATGGGCTATTCCGCTCGAATTAGGGGTGGAATGGCGAGTGATGCTACCCGTTACCAACTAATAGTAACGACCAATTTTGACAGTACCCTAGAAAATGCCTTTGTGGATGCTAACCAGCCATTTGATTTAGTATCCTATACCGCAGTCGGCGAAAATGACGACAGCCAACTCGTCAAACAGTTTGTGCATCAACAATTTGAACATGAGATTGAGGGAGATAATGAGTCACCAGTACTCCCAAAATGTGAAATCAAACCGATTTTGCCAGGAATCGCTAACGAAAATTTAGACTTTTCGCTCAACGAACGTCCAGTCATCTTAAAACTTTATGGCCCTGCTGATTGGCCAGACCATCCAAGAAGAAGCTTTGCGATCACTGAGGATCATTTTATTGACTATTTGGCTTATGCAGATAGCAAACCTAAAGATATCCTTCCAGGACTTTTGTTAACAAAACTCAAAAGTAGCCATATTTGGTTTTTAGGATATAGCCTACGCTATTGGCATCAGCGTGTTATTTTGCATCGTATTTGGCCCGAAAGAGAAAATAGGAGAACAGAACGATGGTGGGCAGTTCACCCAAAACCCGATGGTTTAGATAAATCCTTCCTTTGGACGGCTAATGGTGTAAACCTCATCAGTGAAACTTCTTTAGAAAATTATCTTGATGAATTGAATGAACGACTGAAAGCAAAGTGGTAAAAATCACAATTTAAAAATAAGAGGAAGTCATGGACTGCGATCGCATTGAGGTTCCTGCACCCTACAAAGGACTAATTCCTTATTCACAAACAGATAAGTTGTTTTTCTTTGGGCGAGAAAAAGAACAACAAATAGTTATTCAAAATTTGCGATCTTCACGGCTAACAGTTGTCTATGGGGCTAGTGGTGTAGGCAAAAGTTCGCTAATGCGGGCGGGTGTTGCTTATCATCTGCGTCAAGCTGCCTTGGAAAACCAGCAAACAACTGGTAAACCTGGGTGGGGTACCATCGTTTTTCCCCCACTAAAGGGCGAATTAGATGATAGTTTGTCTTGGCAAGATCCACTGACAGGAATCAAGAAACAGCTTGAAGCAGAAATCACCAGTCTTTTTAAATCTGAATCGCCAGATGCAATTAAGCAAAAGTTTGAACAAGCGATCGAAGCTATTGCCAAAAATCGAGAAAAACCTTCTTTCACCGATATCTTGAAAGCTTGGATCGAGATTGTTCGCCAAGAAGATGAAAGCGGTAGACTATTTCTTATTCTCGATCAGTTCGAGGACTATTTTGATTTCTTAAATGATAGTGCTAAAGACACCTTCGCTGGGGAATTTTCTCAAGCTGTTAATGATTCTAATTTGAATCTTCATTTACTCATTTCTATTCGTGAAGATGCCCTGGCTAAACTTGACTATTTTAAAGGTCGCATTTTTAGTAACTTATTAGACAATCGTATAGCAATTAAGCATCTGAATAGGCAAGCAGCCGAAGATGCGATTGAGAAACCGATTACTGAATATAACCGACAGCAAACTATCCTTGACCACCTATATAAATCAAAGCTAACTGTACTCTACGGCGACAGCAGTGCAGGTAAGAGTACAATTTTGCGAGATGGTATTGCCTATTATCTGCTCCAAGCAGCACAACAAAATCTCCAAACATCTGGCAAGCCAAAGTTAGCAGTGACCCTATTTAATTCTTGGCATGAAGGCAAACCATTAGATAATTTATTGCTGCATATTAAAAAATCTATTAAAGATATAGTAAGCATCGAAGCTCCTAATGTATATCTACCATTTTCCGAAACTTTACAGGCATGGACAAAGCTCATTGATACAGATGGTCATGGCAAGCTATTTATCATCCTTGACCAGTTTGAGGAATACTCGATCCATTCTCCAGCAAATGAAATAAAATCATTTTTAGATGAGCTTTTACGTGCGCTGAATCATCCCGGACTGAATATTAATTTACTCATTTCTATTCATAAAAATAGTATTCATAAACTTGATATTTTCAAAGAAGATATAGTTAAATCATGCCAAAACTACTTATATGTTTCCTCAATTTCTGTTAAAAAAGAACCAATTATAGATAATTTGAGCCAGCCGACAATTGTTCAAGCGATCGAAGATAAATTAGTCAATATTCAACCAGACTTAGTTACAGCAGTTTTGGATGATATAGCTTTTTTAGAAGCACCATCAGAACAGAGGTTTGAAACTCCTTACCTCCAACTGGTCATGCTTCGTTTATGGAAACAGGAAATGAGAGGCGAATCTCCATCTCGCAGGCTAGAAAAACAAAGCTACATAAACTTAGGCAAAGCAGAGCAAATTGTCCAAGATCATCTCGATCAAAAGCTGGAAGATTTAAAAACTGATTTCAAGATTGATACTTCTTATCGTCTCTTTTACTATTTAGTTACACCATCTGGTGAGAAACTTGCTCTCAAAGCCAAAGATTTATGTGATTACGTCAACGCAGAACCAAACCAAACTGAAAAACTGGAGATAGAAAGGGTTTATAAATGGCTAAATAAACTTAGTCAAGGCGAGGCTAGAATTATCCGCCCACTAGCTGCTGATTACTATGAAATTTTCTTAGATGTTTTGGCTAAAGCAATTTGGAAGCAGCTACAGCGTCAACGCAAAATCAAACAAATTGAGCAGATGGGGAAAGATGCTTTACTACAATTTGAGTCTTCGGAGTTAGAAGCATTACTAACAGTTATGCAAGCTGGGCAAGAGTTACAGAAAAATCGTAAAGAAGGACTGCTACCCAAAGACTTTCATGCTCCCGAATTAAAAACTGCATTGCAGCATATTCTTGACAACATCCAAGAGCAGAATCAATTTCAAGCACACGTAGAATCCATCCATAGTGTCAGTTTTAGCCCGGATGGACAGCAGCTAGCTACTGGCTCAGAAGACGGTACAGCCCGTTTGTGGGACTTGCAAGGCAATCTACAGCAAGAATTTACAGGTCATCAGGACTCGATCTGGAGCCTCGATTTTAGCCCTGATGGTAAGTATCTCGCTACAGGCTCCAGCGACCGTACAGCCCGTTTGTGGGACTTACAGGGCAATCTACAGCAAGAATTTACAGGTCATCAGGGCTGGGTTTTGAGCGTCAGTTTTAGCCCTGATGGGAAGTATCTTGCTATCGGCTCCGCCGACGGTACAGTCCGTCTATGGGACTTACAGGGCAACATAAGGCAAGAATTTACAGGTCATCAGGGCTGGGTCTGGAGTGTTAGTTTTAGTCCACCTGATGGAAAGTACCTTGCTACTGCCTCTTCTGAAGGTCATGTCTATGTGTGGGATTTACAAAATAACTCTTACGATAAATTTCTAGCCAGTAGAGGTACAGTTTATAGCATCAGTTTTAGTCCACCCGATGGAAAGTACTTTGCTACTGCCTCTTCTGAGGGCATTGCTCGCCTATGGGACTTGCAAGGCAAGCTACAGCAAGAATTTACTGGTCATCAGTGTTGGATATATAGCGTCAGTTTCAGTCCCGATGGTCAGCACCTCGCCACTACCTCTGCTGACGGCACATCTCGCCTGTGGGACTTACAGGGCAATCAGTTGGCTGAATTTAAAGATCACAAGGGCTTTGTTTGGAGTGTCAGTTTCAGCCCTGATGGTCAGCACCTCGCTACTAGCTCTGCTGATGGTATAGTTCGTCTGTGGAACTCAAGAAACAAGCATTTAGCCAAATTCAAAGGTCACAAGGGCTGGGTTTGGAGTGTCAGTTTTAGCCCCGATGGTCAGCACCTCGCCACTGGCTCAGAAGATTGTACAGCCCGCCTGTGGGACTTACACGGCAATGCTATTGGTCATCCTTTTCAAGATCATAATAGCCCTATCTTAAGTGTTACTTTCAGCCCCGATGGTCAGCACCTCGCCACTGGCTCAGAAGATTGTACTGCCTGTCTGTGGGACTTACAAGGCAACTTACTACAACAATTCAAAGGTCATAAAGGCTGGGTCTGGAGCGTCGATTTTAGCCCTGATGGGCAGCATCTTGCTACCGCCTCTGTTGATAACACGTCTCGCCTGTGGAATCTGCAAGGCAAATTACTACAAGAATTTAAACACACTAATCCAGTTTGGAGCGTCAGTTTTAGCCCCGATGGACAGATGCTAGCTACTGGTTCTACCGATAGTACTGCCCGCCTGTGGAATTTACAAGGTAAGTTATTACAAGAATTCAAAGGTCATAAGGGCTGGATTTGGAGTGTCAGTTTTAGCCCCGATGGACAAATGCTAGCTACTGGTTCTGCCGATAGTACTGCCCGCCTGTGGGACTTGCAAGGGCAATTAGTACAAGAATTCAAAGGTCACAAGAACTGGATTTGGAGTGTCAGTTTTAGCCCCGATGGACAGATACTAGCTACTAGTTCTGCTGATAGTACTGCCCGCCTGTGGGACTTGCAAGGGAAATTAGTGCAAGAATTCAAAGACTATGAGGGAGGCGTTTATAGTGTTAGTTTTAGCCCAGATGGACAGATGCTAGCCACAACTTCCGTCAATGGAACTGTTCGACTATGGTCAATTGAAAATTTTGAGCGTCTTTTGGCAAGAGGGTGTAATTGGCTCAAGGACTATTTTGCGAATTATTCTCATAATCGAAAAAATTTAAAGGTATGTGACAACACGGATAGTTTTTCCTAGTTTAACTTTTGTTTTTGTTACATAATTTGATATTTAAAGATTTGATTTCTTAATCAATCACCCTTTTTTATTTATGTCTATTCAGCAACTTCAAGAATTCCTCAACTCTCACCAAATTAAATACCAAACAATTCATTATTCGCCTGCTCATACATCGCAAGAACTTACGACATATAAACATACTTTAGGAATGGATTTAATTGAGGCTGTATTAGTGGAAATTGATGAAAAAAAAAAGCTGTAATTCTTTTACCAGCCAATTTACAGGTCAATGTAGGCTCTCTACAAGCAGCTTTAGATACAAAAAAATTTAAATTCCTTAAGCAGGAAGAATTTGAGAATTTATTTCCCTATTGCAAATTTGGTACACTTCCTCCTTTCGGGGAACTTTACAATATGGAGGTTTTTTGGTGGCAAAATTTGGCTAAAAACCAAGAGGTTGCATTTTACGCTTATTCTTATGCTCATTTGGTCAGAATGAACTATACTGAGTTTGAAAAAATAGTCAATCCTCAAAAGGGAATAATATTTTTGACTAGACCAAAATATCGGGTAGAGATTGCAGCAGTTATCCCACAAATTGCTAGGCATGAACTTGACAGATATGAACATTGTTTTTTAGGGATAAGTTTAGAAAGTGAAAATTTTTCAATAGCAAAATTAGTAGGAATGACGGATTGGATTAGTAAACATTTTAAAAAATGCACTATTTTGATTGGTGATAGCATACATAGAATTACTCTACAAATCAATCAAGGTTTAAAAGAAAAACAAGCACTTAACAAGGCACTTATTCAAGGAAGAGAGTACGTAGAAAATGCAAATTATGTTTTTGATAATTACATCAAAACCTGTATTTTTAATGTAATCTTTTGCTCAGAAATACAACAATCAGAAGATTATTTTAAGTATTACGAACAATTACAGAATCTCATTAGAAAAGATGAGAAATTTGCCAATTCAGTTAAATCTTCTGTGAAGGAGTTTGTACTTCGTCATTTTGAACAAAATACTGAAAATTTTGATTTTTATGTGGAATTGTCATCTAAGTATTTACTCGAAGAATTAGCGCTTTTTACCTGTCTTATTAAATACGACTTATCAATAATGATTTATCCAGGCTCTTTATTAAAGATTTTTGAAGAAATTGCCGAAGGTCACTATGCTGGTGTTCCCGATAGCCTAAAAAAAATAGTCCATGTTTCTTTACATCTCAAAAGTAGATAATGTTTTAGCATAATAGGCTGACTATACTGTCAAAAACTTTATTGCTAAGAGGGTCTTTGAAAAGTGATGAAATTGAACCTGTACACGAAGCAATTTTCCATGAACGTTCCTATAGGTTTCGTCCCGGTCGCTCGACTCATGATGCCCAGAAAAACGATATTATGTGCTTTGCCGTTGGAAAATAACAAATCCGTTTGCTGGGACTATGGGATTAATATATCCGTTAGTTACAAAGATATTAGATCCAAAGTTGCCTATACTATCTCCTCCGTAGAGTGAAGCATCACTATTAAATATCTCGCGCCATTGACCATCTCCAATTCCGAAATTATTAATGGTGTACCCTGAGGAGAAAAGCTGATTATTCAAACTAGCGACAACTAAAAATTCTTCAGTTACATCCCAACGTCTGAAAGCAATAACTCGGTTAGCATTGTGAACATAGAGAATATCAATCAAATGCGATCGCAGTTCGGAATGGTTGCGCCGCAGCTGAATTAGGTCTTCGTAAAATGGGAATAATCTTTGACCATTAGTTAAGCGATAGCCTAGCAAATCTTCTCGGTTATTTATAAAATCAATGTATATAAGTCACCGAATTCTATTACGAAGACAAGGCTTTTGGAATCGCATTTAACTAATACTGATCTACTATAGGAATCCTATTTGATTTTTGAACAAAATTCCGTACACTTTAATTTTTTATAACCCTGTTGCCTATTCCCTATTGCCTCTTGCCTGCCTATACAGATCAGTTCATTAATCAAATCGGACTGCTATATAAACTAGCGATCGCCTGACTCAATGGTTGCCACTGGTTATTAGACACGCGCCCGGTTTACTGTGGGATTTTGCCTCGCAGAGTGTAAAATCACACCTGTCGCCCCTTGAAATTTATAGCTTTTGCCGCATCATTAGTTGAGCGAATGGCCCTTGCTGATTGACTAGTCGCTCAAAACTACCCTGCTGTACAACCCGACCATTCTGAAGTACATAGATACGGTCAGCATTGTGGATTGTACTGAGTCTGTGAGCAATGACTATGCGCGTTACCTTTAGTCGGTCAAGGCTTTCACTAACAATAGCCTGGGTTTTGTTATCTAAGGCACTGGTAGCCTCATCAAATAGTAAAATTCGTGGTTTCAATACTAATGCCCTAGCAATTAACAGCCTTTGCCGTTGTCCGCCAGAGATATTACCACCTCCTTCACTGACAACAGTGTGCATACCCATTGGCATAGCTTGGATATCATCTGCTAAACCCGCCATCCGCGCGGCTTCCCATGCTTCATCAATTGTGACTAAAGCACCACTGGCAATGTTTTCAAAGATAGAAGCTGACATTAATCGGCTATTTTGCAATACAACACCTATCTGTCGGCGCACAGCATGAATATCCAGTCCTGTCAACTCCTGTCCATCATAGTAAATACTGCCAGATTCCGGAGTCTCAAATCCGAGTAATAACCGAAACAAAGTTGATTTCCCACTGCCAGAAGTCCCCACCAGAGCAATAAATTCCCCAGGTTCAGCCTGAATACTTACATCATTTAAGATTAAGGGTCTATCATCGTGGTAACGAAAAACTGCATGGTCTACAACAATTCTGCCGGATAACCTGCCGGGATCTGCTTTACTATTATTAACTTCTGGTTCGGCTTGCAAAATTGGCTGGGCACGCTTCCACAAAGGTATGACTTTCAGAACATCGACAACGGTTGTACTCAAGCTGGTTGCACCGCTAATAAAGGTACCAAAAGCAGAGTTGAAGGCCAGGAAAGTACCAATGGATAGTGCTTGAGTTCCCGTTTGCTGGCTCTGCTGTAGTAATGTGGCAGTAAACCAGAAAAGCACGCCAGATGTGAATATGGGCAAGACTTTATTGCAGACGTTGAGAACGTCTTCAATCGCTTGGGTACTCAACACTAATTTTATTTGCTGGCTATACTGTTTACCCCAGTAGGCAAAAGCGCGTTCTTCAGCTCCTGCAACTCGCAATTTGGCAACCCCGTTGATTAACTGCACCATCACGCCAAAGATTTGTCCTTGTTGCTCCAATAAGGGACGAACCTTGCCCAGGGTAAGCATACCAGAGAAGAAAGTCAGGGCAATATTTACAACAGCTGCAATAATAGCGATCGCGGTTAACGAACCGTTGTAGTAAATTAACAATCCCAAGTTTAAAAAGGCAAACACGCCAGAGAAAATAGTTTTGAGAACTGTACCGCTGAGTATGGAGCGAATCTCACTGATGCTAGAAACCCTAGATTCTAAATCGCCAATAGAATACTGATTAAAAAAAGATACACTTAGCTTCAATAGCCTGTCCCACACCGCAGCTTGAGTGGATGAGTCGGCAAAAGTTTCTAGTCTCATGAGGGCAAGCCCTTGAGCTAGTTGAAAAATTGTACCTCCAAAAGCTGTTGCACAAAGACCTAAAGCGATTTGTAACAATAATCCGCGATCGCTATCGGGAACGGCGTTATCTATGATAATAGCAGTAGCTTGGGGCGTTACCATCCCTAATAATGAAACAGCTATTGCGCTTAACAGGATGATAACTAAATCTTTATAATGACCTTGTAGTGCAAATAGAAGTATATCCCAGGTTTTGAGGTTTTTATCGGGCAAAGGTCGATAAAATACATAAGCAGTGGTGCAGAGTGTAGCAGCACTTTGTTCGTCTACAAAAGTGCGAGTCTGCTTGAGGGGATGGAAAATCTCATAACGGTTGCCCCTTGCACCATTCTTCACTGGTAACAGAGCCACCGGAGTCTCGTCTTCTAAAGTGTATCCCAGCATCGGGCCGCAATCACTTTTCCACCAATTCCCGATTAGATGCAAGCGACGCATCCGAATTCGTGAAGCACGGGCGATAGCATCTATTGGGTGTTTCAGGCGTTTGAGGTCTTCTGAGCGAGATGGAGGGCGAATCGCAATGCCTAAAGCACGTCCCACTGCTCCTGCTGCAACTAACAGAGCTTGGTCTGAGGAATTACCGCCATGTATTATCTGTGAAGAAGTGACTGTTTCCTGCGGTTGCAACACAGATGACAGTTCGTCTAACGTTTCATTCATCACCTGACGCTTCAGGTGTTCTCTTTGCCGACACCTCTCGATTTCTTGCTGGATTTCTTCCTCACAGAGCAAGTTAATTATTTGTAGGAAATTCATTTGCAATTGAGCCAGACTAACCATTAAAGTGTCTGCTTCTTGAATCTCTTCGGCAGGAAAAGTTTCTAATTCTAATATGCCCTTTGCCTGCAACCACATATCAGCACTCACAGGTAACAGACCAGACGCAGAATCAAAAATTAGTTCGGCAAATCCCATTAAATTGGCATAGCCTCTTTGGATTCGTACCCAAGATATGCTGCCTTGTTCTGGTCGGAATATCTCGCCATTAGCTAAGGAGAAGAACTGAGTTCCTGGCTTTGAAATTTTGAAGTTACGATTAGGTTCGCAAGCTACAGCCGAACTTAGTTGATATATCCAACGCTCTACCAAATCCACTGCATCAGCTTGTTTGTCTGGGAACATAGACTCAAAATCTTTGCGAGAGATTTTGAGGAGTTCTGTTTCTTCAAGGGACACTGCTAAAATTTGCAGCTGCTTGCTTTGAAACTCAGATGCTATTGAAAACATCGCTTCTGCGGATTTGACATTAAATAGGTAACGCCGTTTTCCTTCTGGATTACCATTGTTAACCGCAATGGCAAATAGCGACATGGAACCCGATCGCACTATCCAAACTGTCTCTGGGTCATCTAATAGTAAAGGTTGATTACCTTTAAATCGATAGTACTCTCCTGGCAAATCCGGAATTTTGTTTTCAATAAGCATCTTTTTAACCTACTAAAAAGTTATGCAAAGATGTTTCTAAACAAATACAAGACTATCTTGCATTTGTTTTGACTCTTTGATGTTGGTTATATGCTTTATTGGGAAGACCTGGGTTGATTTATGCTTTTGAGCTAAGTGCAAACATTTACCGCTTAGTTATTTTTTACTCATTGTTTTTTTTTTACATTTACACGTATAAGTAGAAATGAAGGTGTAATTGTGCTGGGATTAACAGCAGTAATTTCTGAATAACGAGCAAAATCACTGAGATTAAATGTCATACCAATTTGAAAAAAGAATGCGACAGATGGTAAATATAGACAGAAGTAGCATTCAGGGTATGTGATGGCAGGGGTAACGCATATCGAGATTGAAGAAAGTGTTGAGGAACTAGAGGAGTTGCTGAGACATCAAAAAGAGTCTCACCTCAAAGAACGGATACAAGAGCTATGGTAAGAGTCTCTAGGAGGGAAATTAGATGACTAAAATATTACAACCAGGACAAAGCTACACTTTTAGTAATTACTTCCAAATGTCTTTTCCAATAGAAGAGATATTAAAAGAGCTTAACTACAATTATATTAGTCAAAAATTAGAATTACCTGTTGTTGAGAACCTTCCAAGTAGCTTTGAGCAGTTAAATACAACTATCAACAGAAATCTGCGGCTAACTAGTTTGTTGACGGAGGATGCTAGGAAACAAGCGGCGATCGCTCCTATATTATTTGAAGTCTGCGATTATTACCAAACTAAACTGAACATAGAGTATCCGGTGAATGCTGGTGAATACTTAAAAGGGACATTAGACTACTACATCAAAAACAGCAAACAACTGTTGATAGTGGAAGCTAAAAATGCTGACTTGACTAGAGGTTTTACTCAATTAGCTGTAGAATTGATAGCATTGGCACAAATTAATGAGTCGGAAGCAACCAAAATTTATGGGGCTGTAACAATTGGTAATATCTGGAAATTTGGTTTTCTCCAGCAGCAAGAAAATTTAATTTATGAGGATTTAAACTTGTACATAGTGCCAGAGCAGTTAGAAATATTGTTCAAAATATTGCTAGGGCTGCTGGGGTGAATTTAATCTTTTTACACAAAAATCGACAAAGAATGATTAATAAAGCCCTGAAACGACCTATGCATAGAAACTCACACCATGATTATAGGACTTACGCAAAAACTCTCTTAAACTCTCATTCCTCTGTGAACTCTGTGCCTCTGTGGTTCGTTTTCCGTTGGCTGTGCGTAAGTCCTAGATTAATTTGTACAGTGTGTAAGTCCTACTAATTTCCCAGACTTGATATCATAACACCCAGCTTCAAAAAGTAACCTGAGTGCGTAAGTCCTCTATTGGAGTACAGCACTGTGTAATGGTTTCGCTGGCAACGTCTTCCAAGCCAACGGACTTTAACAGGTCTTGCCAGTCAGAAGCTAGGGCGGTATCTTTTGGTTTAGCAAGGCGGAGTTCGCTTAAAAGTGTTAGTGCGTCTTGCCAAATGCCCGCTTGAGCATAAAGGGCGACACGTTCTTGTGGTGTTGCTGTTCCTAAGCGACGAACTAAATCGGGGTTCGGTTCTATTCGTTGTACTAACCCTTCGACAGCAATATCTTCTGATTCTTCAGAGGAGGTTTGTGATTTGCAATCAACTAAGAAGTACCAATGATAATATTTACCAATTTCTAATGGTTTTTCTGTTGTGGGAACGCGGACGCTAATTACTCCGGGCGTTCCTGATAACTTAATTAACAGAGGCTCTTTGCTGATGGAATTATTATTTTCATCTAGTACTACAAACTTGACAACATCAATATCTTTAATTTGGTAAGGAACGTAAAACCAAAAGGTAGGATATTCAGCAGTTGTTAACCCCAAAACAAATTTTGATAAGGGTTTGTCTGTAGTTGTTTGTTGCTTTAAACTCAAAGTTCTTGGTATCAAGGGTACTAATGCAGTTAGAGGTTTGCTGACATTTGGACAATCACCACGCGTTCCTGCTCCTTGGCGATCGCCTGGCGCACCCCGGTTTTCTGGTTCTTTTTCTAAAGTTGGCTCAATAAAGCGGATTTTAGTACTATTCGAGTTATTGTTAGGTGGTTGTTGAGATTGTGCGGGTTGTGTAAAACCAACTACTATAAAAGTAAGACTAAACACTAATATCTGCGGAAATCGAAAATTTATTCTAGTCATAATCGAGTTTAGTTAAGTAGTTGGAAAAAATTAAATTCATTCGTGGAGAAAGGGAACAGGGAACAGGGAACAGGGAACAGAAAAACAATGTGTGTAATTAATTCTGTCTAAGTATTTAAATATTGTTTTGGTAAACTCTAGTAGAAAGACGAATTCCGAAAGTAGTAGTTATTAAGGCAAAAACAGTAGGAACAAACGGCACCCAACCACCGAATAGTAGGAGGATAAAGCAGCAGCCGTATAAGGTAATTAGTGCAACAGCAATTATCGCAACTAGCTGCCATCGCCACCAAGGATATACAGCGATTATTCCTCCTACTAATGACCAACTGCACAACCAAAGAACTTCACCCCATGCAGGCCAGACCCATAACAATGGTCGGCGATTCATCACGGCACTAAGTATCTGGCTAACCATGTGGGCGTGAATTACTATACCTGGTATTTGTTGGTAAGGCCTAGTCTTTGTACTGTAAGGTGTTAGGAAAGAATCTTTAACACTGTCAGCATCAACGCCAATTAACACAATCCGATTTTTCACCCACTCAGGGTTCAATTGACCTTTGAGAACTTGTGCGAGAGTAACTTGTGGAGCAACCTCCTGTGAGGCGCGATAATTGAGTAGTAATTGGTGACCTCCGGCATCAAATTGTTGATAACCACCTGTAGGAATATCTATAGGTTTAAAGACAATTTTGCCAAGTTGCAAATGTCCTTGATTATTAATTTGAAATTGAATACCCTCTTTTGCTAAATAGTAACTTGCCAGTTGCCAGCTTAAGGAGTAGCGTGTTTTACACGGGGATTGTGGATCTGGAGTTACGGCTAATAGCTGACGGCGAACTACAAAGTCACTATCAAGCACAACATCACTAAAGCCGACGCGGCCGCCTGGAATTTCTGGTGGGGGTGAAATGCCAGTTGCTTGTGTATTGCCTCCACTGAGTTTACAAATAGCAAAAAAGTTGTCACTTTTATGCAAGCGAGTTGCTAAATCTTTGTATTGAGGTTCTACTGCGAAATCACGATAGAGATCTAAACCGATGGCTCTTGGTTGGTATAATTCCAATTTCTGCATTAACTGTTGCAATACCTCATCTGATAACGAGGATTTTTGCCGTTGCTTTTGGGCTTGAATGTCTGCTTCTGTAATCTTAACTATTAATAGGCGTTGGTCTGGGCCTTCATCTGGTCTGATTTGCATCATGGAATCGAAAGCCGATAGTTCCCATTGTTGCATTATGCCTAGCGATCGCAGGGTTGTTGTTGCAAGTGCGATCGCTATACTTGCCACTAATGCTGTTTGCAGTCTGTTTTTTTTGAACCAAGGGGAAGATATCGCTGGTGTTTGTCCCCGTAACCCGTTCCATGTTAGCGGTTCTGTTGCTGGGTTTTGGTAAATCAATGGTAACCAAGAAGCAGTAGGGAATTCATCTTCTAGACCTTGTAATCTTTCTCGTGCGTAACGTGCTGCTAAATAGTAAGATTGACCCCCTGCTAAAGCTGAAAGGAAATTCTTTAAAAACTCTTGAGCAACAAAATCCGGCACATTCTCTCGCATGATAATAACTTGGGGAATGTGCAAATCGGCTAACTGCCATGCCAATCCCAAACCATCGCAGGAGTTAAAAATAGCAAGTTTTAAACCCTGTGCAACTGCATATTTCAAAGCATTTTTTAATTCTGGTATGGTTAAACTGCTGGTTTGGTTAATATGTATTAAACCTGTATCTTCTTGACTTTCACTATGCCCTGCGAAAAATAAAATATCCCACCCTTGTTTATCCCATAACCACTTATCTAATTCTTGCCGTGAAGGCTCTACCAAAAATACTGTTGAAGCATGAGGTAATTGCTTTAGTAATGTTTGGTCTTTTTGGATATCAATACCTGTACTATTACCTAATATAGCCAAAATTCTAACTTGTCTATGATTTTTTTTAGATAATACTTTCACTCGTTCATAACTTGGAGGAGTTAAAGCTACTTCTGATTTTTGGTAATCGTCAAAAAAGTTCCATAGATGCCAAGGTAGTTTTCTTAGCAGGCGATCGCTTGTTTCAATAATCACCTGAAATTCTTCATCTAAAGTCAATCTAGCTCGTAATTGTTGGTCAATTTTACGAAACGAATTTGAGTTTAACCAACTATTAATTTGCTGATGCAATTCCTGACAAATTTCAGTAAAATCAGTTTCACTAATATTAGTCAAACCAACTGGTTCCATTTCAATTAAAGCACGACCGTGAAATCGTTGTTGGAGTGCCTGATATATTAATTGATAGCGTTTATAAAGTTCCGCAATTTGTGGGGCTGCGGGTAAACTCCCTGTAAATTGCATCGGGCGAGAATTGTTATCATCCCACAATTGTGCGTTAACAACCGAGAAGCCATCGTTTAAATTGCCTTTATCTAAATTTATAACAATTAACTTACCCATCGTTAATTACTAAACCCTCCCCTGCCTTCTAATTATCAAATCACAAAATCTTCTGTAATGCTAAAATCACCTAGTATTAATTGAATACTAAAGCTAGTTTCATGCATACATTTAAAGCGATTTAGTGAAATATAGTAATCTTGAGTTCTAGATTCAACTACTTGTAAAGTCTCCCCTGAACTAGAAAGTGCTAGCTTTAAATGAGGTAGCAAATACTTTTGATTACCAACAGGATGCACTTGCACTAAAACACCAATTTTTCCTTCTGCTTCTTCACTAAGAACAACTAGCAGTACTACAGATTGTTCTCCTAATTGCATTCCTAAATCGATGAGTTTAGCCCCATTAACATTAGATATCCTAGAAGTATTAAAACTTCTGGTAGCAAACGCTAAATTTCCCAACTGTGACGTATTGATTAGCGTATCAATGGATTGCCAACCTATTTCAAAAACTTTGTCAAACCATTGATTCAAATTTACTTGTATTTTGTTGGGTACAATGTCGGCAACAGGTGAAACCTCACTTTGCAATAAACCCAAACGTTGATTATAAAGTTGCTGTCGCCATTGTTCGTTACCAATTAATGCTGCCCATTGGCTAAATGATACGTCTGCATGTAAACGCGGTGAATAAATAGATCGATTAGCTAAAATTCGTAACAAATCTTGAGCTTCAGTTGTTGATAAAGTTGCTAAAGGTGGCACTTCTGCTCGAAAATTCAGTCCTAATGTTGCCAACAGTATGGTAAAATTTTCTGTTAATTCATCAACTGCTAAAGAATAAGTGCGATCGCTTTGATTATATCTGCCTTCATTCTTTAATTGACGATGAGTTGCAAAGCCATGTACCGCCATCCAACATTCATCTTCATCATCTAAATTTACCTGTACTGCCAAATAATAGTCAGCTACCCAACTGGGGATATCTACCCACTCTTGCGGTACAGATAATTCTTCTAAATCTGTCGTTTCAGTTGGTAATAGTATTAATCGTGTTTCACCTAATTGAATAGCTATACCATTCACTACTTCTAAAATAGTAGGTAAAGAATCTTTTCCAGGCCATACTGAGGGTTTCGTCCCTGATTTTTCTTGCTGCCAATCTTCAAGCCAACTGATGAAACAATCCGAGCAAAGATGATTCAGATATGAATTGTAACGAGCGATAGGATTAGAGTGGTGTTGCTGGCTATATTGCCACGCTCTTTTTTGCTCTGTTTCTGCAATCTTTAACCAAAGATGCTTTGTGTTATTACTTGCTAATTCCGTTAAGCTAAACATTGATTTTACCTAATTATATTTACTTAGATTTGGGAAAATATGCGTCCATAACGATATTAATCGTTTCTTCTATTTCTAATTTTTTGCTTGAATTTTCTCTTTGTTTGAGAATTGATTTAATTAGAGATTTATAGTGCTTTGATAACCATTTTTCTACATACTCTTTCACCCATATATTTATCTGTTCGAGCAAATTTGCTTGTAGCTTGTACTGAGTTTGAGAAAGCTTTTCCTTTACTTCACTTTGAGCGATACCTAATTGATTAGCGATTTTGATTTCACTCAATTTTTGACCGTAACAAAGTTGAAAAATTTCTTTTTCTTCCAAAGATAGTTTTTTTATAGCTGAGACTAAAGCTGCTTGAATCAAATCTGAGTGTGAGGGATTAGTGTAATCTTTCTCTAACCAATTTGTCACATAATCATTGACCCATTGTTGAGATTGGGATATGCCTGCTAAAGTTTCTAACAGCGTAATTGTAGACTTTTTCAAATACCGAGAAATTGTACTTTGATTAATTTCTAATCTAGCTGCTAACTGTTGTTGATTAAGCCCAAACCCATAGTAAAGCAGCAAAAGTTTTTGAAATTCAGGTTTCATCGCTTCTAGTTGTTCGCGCAAAGACAAACTAGTTTTTTTGCTGATAAATTGCTGACTTTCTCTTACTTCTTCGGCTGAGTCGTGCCATTCCAGTTCTAAAGTCTCTTCTGGGATGTCAGATTTTGCTTCATATCCACTAGTTTGTAAGGCATCAAGAGACCATTGAGGTACTATGGATTTTGGATAGTTTTGTAATGCTGCAATAGAATTTTCCATCCAAGATTGCATCTGCTTGGCGGTAATATTAGTTGAAGCAGATACTTCATGAGGTGCAGAAGACAAGACTTTCTCTGCATTGTAACACCGAGCAGCTTGTTCAAAATCTTCTGTATCCGGATCGGGCCATTTCTGACCATTTTTTCTGGCAGGATTTTGAACTTTGTTAAATAAATAAACTTGTTTAAAATATTTTTTAGCAAAAATAATCTGAGAAATATTCGGTTCGCCCAGTCCTGATACTTGCAGTGCTTCTCTTAATTCTTTATCGCTCTTTTTAGATAACATTCGCCACTTAGAAAACTTTTTAACTCGCATTTCATCTTTAATATTGTTTTCTAAGGCAGTTGTTACATACGTTTCAATATTAGATTGCTGCGAATTATATTTAGACAATATTTCTGCTAATTTGAGCGGATCGTAAATTATCACTCTGGCAAAACAGAGATATTCTTCCCAATTTTCTTGATTCTGAAATTTACAGATATTTTTAACTGCCCAATAGCATTTTTCTTCAAAATAACTTGCTAGATGCTCCAATGCTAGTTGTTGTTTATTTGCTGGTTCCCATTCTGCTAATCTTTGAAATTCTTTAAGAGCTACAGTATGCCAAAAATGTGCTAGACCATTTCCTTTATCTTGTTGCCTCGATAAACTATAAACTTTCTCGTTTTTTTGTACGTATAGCTCTATGTTGCGTTTTAAATAAGGTTGATATTTCCATTGCAGTGTTAACCGACCATTTTGATGGTTAAGCATGAGATAAGTAGAAAATTTATCAGTATTGTTCTCACGCTTTGGTAGTGTTGAGATGGCATCTAAGTTAACAAAGTTTAACATCTTCGTTGCTTTTATTTACTAAGTAACAGTGTTTTGTTATTTAATTTACAAGTACAAATATCATACTTCTCCTTATTTAATTCAGATTTTAATAACTTGTTGAGATTGCAGTAGTTATCAGGTTAATAGACTATACGGTACAAGCATTTAACTTTATGCACACTTCTACGCAATTCATAACCAATTACCAACTAAAACGTAGGGGGCCCAATAAAAGGGGTGTTCTTGGTAATTTTGGAAAATGAACTCCTGGGCGCGACGCAGGGCTTCTGATTTGCTTAAGGCAGGATTATTTTTTAACTGCTGGTAGAACTCCTTCATCAACATTGCAGTCGATTTATCGTCTACTTGCCACAGAGAAGCGAGGGTAGTACGCGCCCCAGAACGCACAGCGACACCAGCCAATCCCAAAGCAGCGCGTTTGTCTCCGGTAGCTGTTTCGCAGGCGCTTAAAACGAGTAATTCGATGGGAGAAGGTACTTGAGATGCACGTCCTACAACTGGCTCTCTAGTTTGCAATACTTCACGCAATTCCTTAACATTAATCTTGCCATTCCAAGTAAGAATAAATGTATCTTCCTGTTGGGAACTGAATTTGCCGTGAGTTGCCAAGTGTACCACAGGGTAAGAAAGAGAACTGACTTCCTTTTCAATGGTTTTATTGGTAAAGGCTTGGTTGATGAATTCTTTAGAGGGAATAACTGCTTGAATTTCCTTGAATTCATCGGCGACATTTGGTAGAGAACTAAAACCGAAGCGTGATTGAGTTAGTCCGCCAATTAAAGCCTCAAATCGTTTTGGTTTTGATTTGGGTTCTAACAGTTGCAAACCAGGAGATAGGGCAACGCTGTATTTTTCTATAAGATATTGCTTGCCATTGTAGAGGGCTGCCATCGGAATATTTCGCAAGGAACCATCTAACACAAACACTAAGGTTTTGATTTGGCTTTGAGCCAAGTCTGCCTCTAAAGGTTCGATCAACCAATTGTATACTTGTTGAGAAAGCGCCTGGCGATCGCTAAATGTATAACGTTGCTTAAGTTTTTTTTGTAACTGTTCTAGTACTATTTCTACTTCACTTTTTAGTTTGTAAGTCCTGTAGTGATGAAGTTGCTCTATATGCGGCAACTTGACAATCACCTCTACACGGTCTGCCAAAATAATTGGGTAGATGACTGCTGTGGCAGGATTAGCATTATCAACCACCTCATCAATTGAGGTTGGTTGAACAGTGGAACAAGCATCTCGAAAAAAGTTGTCTAGTTGAGCTAACTGTAAGGCTTCAATGATATCACGAGCTTGCTTTAAGTTTTGTAGACTCGGTTTCTCAGGTTGTAACAATAAACCAACTAGCTGACGATATACTGGTTCTACGCGATCGCGCAAGTCAAACTGAATATCGGGATTGAGAGACACCAAATCAGTACGTAAAGACTTGAGAGTAGTTACTGCTTCAGTGTAAGCTGCCACTGCTGCTTGGGAATTTCCCTGCGCCAACAGTAGACGACCTAACTGCCATTGCCATTGAAAGGCAATATCTGATGCATCAATTACCTGTGCGAGGTTCAAGGCTTGTTCGGTGTATTGTTGAGCTAGGGATAATTGTTTAGTCTGTTCGTATAGCTGACCCAAATTACCTAATGCATAAGACTCAGACCTCTGGTCTTGCAGGTCTTGGGCTTGTTGCACAGCTTTTGTTAATATCTGAGAGATTTTATCTACATTGAAGGTGGAATTTTCTTTTGTCTTTTGACTTGCTTCATTTATACATACTAAACTCCGGGCAAAGTTTACCTGAGCATAGACTACAGCTCGACTTGGAGTGAGATCTGCTAGATTAGATTGTAATAATTCTAACTCTTCATTCGAGAGATTTTCCCCAAGAGATAGTAATACAGTTAGCCGATTTAGTTGTGCTTGAATTTTAGCGATCGCTGATGTAGATTTACTCGCACTTTTATAATATAAGTCTGCGGCATTTTGATAATAGGTTTTAGCATTTTCTGAAATCACACCGTAGTTACAATAGAGTGGCAGAAAATTTTCCTCACTACTTGCATCACGTTGTAGACTTTTATTGCCAAAACTATATAAAGTATTACCTAAGCTCAACAAAGTAGCACTTTCCTCTTGAGGCAATTTCATATTTTTAGCCATTGCTAAACTTTGCTCTAATAGCTGCTGAGACTTTTCTAAATCGCCCTTCACTCTTAAGGTATTGCCTAAACTACGTAATCCTAAAACTTTCAGTAATGAGTCGGGCTGTGCTTGGAGATTTTGCTCTACTTGCTGCCAAATATTCATCATTCTGGTAGAAAATCCCAAAGATTCCAAGGCTGTAGCTTGGTTAATTAAACTACCAATCTGACCTGCTGTATCGCCGATTTGAGTATAGGTTTTAGCCGCTTGTTGCCATGATTCTAAAGCTAATTCAGCTTGTCCTAACGCTAGTTGCAAACTACCTTGAGTATTGAGAGCAAGAGCTAAAATGTGTTTTGCTTCCTCAGTACTGGGCTTTGCTTGAGTGAGTAACTTTAAACTGCTAGAAATTGTTGCTTTTGCTTGGTTCCATTGTCCTAGTTTCTGTTGTGTTAAAGAAAGATAGCTTAACGCTAAAGCTTGGTTTAACTTATCTTTTTGAGATTCATATATCTGTGCAGCCTGCTGCAAGCTTTCTGCCGCATGAGTAAATTTTTCTGTTTGGTAAAAAGTTCTACCTTGTTCTATTAGTTGTTCGGGGTTTGTTGGTGCTGAAACTTTTTCTGTAATTGACTGTTCTGAAAATTGAGTAAGTTTGGATTCAGCCGGAAGGATATGAAAACTCAAAGTGAAAATTAGCCCCAACATAACTAAAAGGAAAATTTGCAACCTGCGTCGCCAAATTTGGCTTGTATAGAAGTATAAACGCGCTTTTTTTAGCATATCTTTTTCGTTTAAAGTGTTGGTTATTGAGAATATGAATTTAGTTCACGCAGAGGCGCAGAGTCGCAGAGAGTAAGAGTTGAGAAGAGTTGATTTTAGCGTAATACTGATTCTCTATGAAAACGCGGCTAGTTATTTTTAGAAAACCTCTGCGAACCTTTGCGCGAACCTCCGCGTACCTTTGCGTTGAAAAAAAGTTAAGGGCGCAAAACGGTAATGACGAAATTTTCTCACTTCACCCCTCACTACGGATTAATTGCGAATAATATCCTTCAACTTGTTGCAATTCTTCATGAGTCCCCCGTTGCACGACTTTTCCGCGATCGAGGACAATAATTTCATCGCAATCGCGGATAGTACTCAACCGATGCGCCACGATAATGCAAGTACATCCGCGCTGACGTAGTTTTTGGTCAATAATTTTTTCTGTTTCAGTATCCAAGGCGCTCGTTGCTTCATCCACAATCAGAATAGAAGGGTTGTTAACCAAAGCACGAGCAATTTCCAAACGCTGTCTTTGACCACCGCTTAAATTAGCAGCTCCTTCTGAAAGTTTACTATCATAGCCCCCAGGTAAGGAGAGTATAACATCGTGAATCGCTGCATCTTGACACGCCTGCACTAAGGAACTTTCAGGTACAGTAGTGTCCCAAAGGGTTAAATTGTCCCTGACGCTACCAGCAAATAGTAAAATATTTTGCTCTACGAAGGCGATAGAATTGGCTATGACTTGGCGAGGAATTTGGTTTCTAGGTATGCCATCAAACTTAATTTCTCCCTGAGTTGGTTGGTACAGTCCGCATATCAGTTTGGCAATGGTAGACTTACCGGAACTACTCTTACCAATTAAGGCAACTCGCTGTCCTGGTTTAATTGATAAATTGAAGTTTTCAATCAAGGGAGTTTCTACTTCGCCGTAACTAAATGTCACATTCTCCAACTTGACATATCCTTGCAACTTCGGTTGGAGGTAATCAGCAAAAACTTTCTCTTGTGCTTGTTGTGTTTCCTCTGTCAACTCCGCAACTACCGGGTTTTGCAAAACATCATCCAAGCGATTTAAACTACCCTCAACTTCTTGGAGGTCGCTACCAAGACTAACGAGATTATTCACAGGTTCCATGAAACTTTGCATCAATCCCTGAAATGCTACTAGCATTCCGATACTGAGATTACCATCCATAACCCGCATTCCACCAATCACTAAAACTAGCATTGATGTAATTGCTGACAGGAACGAAGGCAAAATTCCCAAAGTCTGGTTAGTTATATTTACTTCTTGGTATGCGTTAATCGATTTAGCATAATAACCCGCCCAGCGAGCAAAGAAATCAGATTCTAAGCCAGATGCTTTCAAGGTTTCCATACTTTGAAGACCAGAAATAGCTACGCCGTTAACTTTTCCTTGTTCTTGTATTAATTTGATATTGGCATCTACGCGCCACTGAGAGATTTTGTGCAAAGTCAAAAGATTAATGGCAACAAAAATAATGCCAATTGAGGTTAACACCGCGTCATATTGCAGCATGACAATTGCATAAAAAATTACCATGACTGCGGCGATCGCAGTTGTGGCTAACTTCCCTGAAAGCAGATTGGCTAATTTGTCGTTTAGGTGGATGCGGCTGCTGATTTCTCCAGCAAATCTGCAATCGTAAAAACTTACAGGTAAGCGTAGAATGTGCCAGAAAAATCGGCTCGACATACCCACAGATAACTTAATTCTCATCCGGCGCAGAAACTTTAACTGTAATAATGTCAACAGTCCATTGACGATCGCTGTCAGTATCATTCCTAACAAAAGCGGTCGCAACCAATCTTGTCTGTTCTGCACCAAAACATTATCTACAAACATTTGGGAGAAAATAGGTGATGCCACTCCAGGAATCACTAGTAAAAATCCAGCACAAATGCAGTAAGCGAGTACCTGACCAGATCCTTGCAAACGTTCCCGCAAACCTAGAAGAACATTAGGTTTACTACCACCTTTTTTGAAATTTTCACTAGGTGTAAAAAGCAGTACAACACCTGTAAAACTTGTATCGAATTCTTCTAAGGATACAGACCTCGGCCCAGTTGCGGGGTCATTAATGTAAACTTGCTTGTTACTAAATCCCTCTACAACTAAGTAATGATTAAAATTCCAAAAGACGATGTAAGGGCATTGCAACTGTCGCAGTCCATCCAAGTCTGCTTTCATACCTTTGGCATTCAACCCGTAACTTCTAGCAGCCTTGAGGATATTTACAGCTCTGCTGCCATCCCGCGATACGCCGCAATCTTGACGCAATTGCGGTAGGGGTACAATCCGACCGTAATAACCTAAGATAATTCCCAAAGCAGCAGCACCGCATTCTACCGCCTCCATTTGTAAAATAGTCGGGGTACGACGGCGAATTTTCTTATATCCAGAAGTTATCGCAGTAGAAACAGGACGGCGATCGCTTTTCTTTGTAAATTTTACTTGTAGTTGTGACAGCATTTTTGTTATGTATGGTTAATTTACACCAGTTAAAGACTTGAGAAAAGGAAAAATAAAGCTGATAGGCGATCGCTCTTCTGTAGTAACTCTGACGCTAGTGGTGGTTCCAGAAGAAATTTTCATATCAACGCCTTTAGAAGAAGACCACTTATAGCCGCTAAAGGTTGAATTGTCTGGCTGTAACTCTGCTTCAACTTGAATTTGAGGCCCTGGAGCCATTAAGCTTTGCACAACCTCTGCATTACCGATGGCATTTAAAGCACCCTCTTTAGTTACGGGAAAAGCTGAAACATGGGTTACAGTGCCCACAATGCCGCCAAATCGTTCGCGCTCTACTGTAGAAGGTGTAATTTGTACCTTCATTCCCTCGTGAATTTTCTTACCATCACCAACAGAAAAGAAAGTCAAACCCATGAGTTTAGCAGATGCTTCCTCTGCTTGGATGACGGCGATGGAACTTCCTGGAGAAACAATTTGCCCAAAAGATGTACTAATTTCTAAAACTCGTCCGTTGTATTCGCTAATAATTTGACTGTTTTGATTTAATTGCACTTGTAATTGAGCAATATTTTGCTTGACTTCTTGGATTTGATTTTGTCGATTGCTTGCAGTGTCAAAATCTTGTTCAATTTTAGTTTTTTCGTTAGCGTCGAGTTCTTGTAATTGGGATTGAAAATCATTAATTTGGCTGAAATTTTCGCGGTAGGTTTTTTCTATTTCTACCTGTTGTACATCAAGTTGTTTGAGTTGAGCATCAATATCAGACACTTTTTTCACAGCATCTAAATATGTTTGTTGTTGCTGCAAAAGGTTTTGCTGAGAAATTCCTCCTTCTGCTTGCAGCTTTTGGAGTCCCTCATATATTTTGCGTTGTGGGGAAATCATACTGACAGCGATCGCTCGACTTTGGAGTAAGTTTTGCTGTTGTACTTGCAGAGAACTCAAACCTCTATTTCTCAAAATAGGAGTTAGGCTGGTTGCTTGTTGGAGACGTTGCTGGAGACTGAGACGTTGCTGGGCGATCGCTCTTTTTTCTTCTAGCTTGCGTTGCTCTTGGAGTAAGTTAGAACTGTAATTCTGAGATTGTAATTGCGCTAGCTTAGCACCCTGCTGCTGTAATTGGCTTTGCAATTCAGCTTGATCGATGATTGCTAACACCTGTCCTTTTTTTACATAGTCACCAACATTAATATTCATTGCTACAATTCTTCCGGAAGCCGGCGCTTGCAACGATACAACCTTGCTTGGATAAACTAATACCCCCTGTCCTGAAACAGTTATCGGTATGCGACCGACAATACTCCAAATAACTGCCGTTGCTACCAACGAACCAAGGGCAGCTAAAGACAACCAATGCATCGGTTGGATAACTGTCATCACCCGATCCAAGCGTTCCGGGGAAGATAAATTTTCTAAAGCTTTTTTTCGGAAAAGGTTATTTTGTTGTGTAACCATATGACACCTTTTTAACAATTCAAAATTCACGTATTACAGCATTTTTCATCTATTTGAACCACAATCCCTCGTAGGGGCGAACAACCGTTCGCCCTACAACTACTTATTGGCAACACCAAAGTTGATTTATGCAATTTTAAAAATATTTGATATTGAAGAAAATCCGCAATTGCATGATGTCACTAGCTTTCAAGCATTTTCATCAAACTGAAATATTCCTAGTTATCTCAAAGATTGCATATTCTGATTTCAGTTCTCCCAAGGAGTGATACAGAAGGCAATCAAACAATTACCTTCAAACCAAACATCAAAAACCAACAACATCTTTATTAGGAGAGCGACAATGTTTGAAATTAAAGCACAAATGCTGACACAAGCAGTACAAAATTCACAGTTCCGCAGTCGTTTAATTGCTGACCCTCTAGCAGTTGCAGCAGAAAATGGATGGAATATTCCTACTCAAACACAAATAACTGTAGTTGAAGAAACCCCAAGTCATTATTATCTAGTACTGCCAGCATTAGACACTCAAGATTTAGTTAATCCAATATCTGAAAATTCTGATGTCAACTCAACAGCCCACATGCTAGAAATCGAAGTGCAATTGCTAGCACGCGCCGCCCAAGATATAGACTTTCGCAATGATTTAGTTGCTGACCCGAAAACTGTGATGGCACAAAAGGGATTGAATTTTCCAAATAATATCCAAGTCAGTGTATTAGAAGAAACTGCAAATAGTTACTATCTGGTGCTACCAGCATTAGACTTTTCTGAATTAGAAGCTAACAGAGATTTATCCGATGCCGAACTGGAATTAGTTGCAGGTGGAGCCGATACGCAAAATCACAGTTGGACAGGTTGTGCTTCTGGGCAAAGTGGTTGCGTTGCCACTAAAGGCTGTGATGCGGCTATTGCAACTGTGGGAGTAACTTTAGCAGCAACAGCAGCATTCTGACAATCAAGACTGACAAAAATGCTTTTGTCAGTCTTTGTCTCAGACAAAAACAACTTTTGATTTTAAAGAGTAGAAGCTTGTCTTGGAAGTTTGATAGCTCATAACTTCTACCAAAAAAACCTACTTTCTAAAAATTATAATTTGCGCGGCTTCCGTTCAGATGGGGTCTCAATTCCCATCCGAACATTCTCCTGTACCTCTCAATTCCTAGTTATCTCAAAGGTTGCATATTCTGATTTCAGTTCTCCCAAGGAGTGATACAGAAGGCAATCAAACAATTACCTTCAAACCAAACATCAAAAACAAACAACATCTTTATTAGGAGAGCGACAATGTTTGAAATTAAAGCACAAATGCTGACACAAGCAGTACAAAATTCACAGTTCCGCAGTCGTTTAATTGCTGACCCTCTAGCAGTTGCAGCAGAAAATGGATGGAATATTCCTACTCAAACACAAATAACTGTAGTTGAAGAAACCCCAAGTCATTATTATCTAGTACTGCCAGCATTAGACACTCAAGATTTAGTTAATACAATATCTGAAAATTCTGATGTCAACTCAACAGCCCACATGCTAGAAATCGAAGTGCAATTGCTAGCACGCGCCGCCCAAGATATAGACTTTCGCAATGATTTAATTGCTGACCCGAAAACTGTGATGGCACAAAAGGGATTGAATTTTCCAACTAATATCCAAGTCAGTGTATTAGAAGAAACTGCAAATAGTTACTATCTGGTGCTACCAGCATTAGACTTTTCTGAATTAGAAGCTAACAGAGATTTATCCGATGCCGAACTGGAATTAGTTGCAGGTGGAGCCGATACGCAAAATCACAGTTGGACAGGTTGTGCTTCTGGGCAAAGTGGTTGCGTTGCCACTAAAGGCTGTGATGCGGCTATTGCAACTGTGGGAGTAACTTTAGCAGCAACAGCAGCATTATGACAATCAAGACTGACAAAAATGCTTTTGTCAGTCTTTGTCTCAGACAAAAACAACTTTTGATTTTAAAGAGTAGAAGCTTGTCTTGGAAGTTTGATAGCTCATAACTTCTACCAAAAAAACCTACTTTCTAAAAATTATAATTTGCGCGGCTTCCGTTCAGATGGGGTCTCAATTCCCATCCGAACATTCTCCTGTACCTCTCAATT
>NZ_JACKZU010000538.1:0-3800 GCF_014222165.1 Nostoc sp. 2RC | reverse complement strand
CGCGGGGACGTGGGGAATTTTTTTGATAAGTGATTAGGCGGACATGATATCAAATGATTGAAGACTGGATTGACAGACTACAGAAAGAAAAGCCGTCCTTGTAGGACGGGGCTTTATACCCATTTCTTTGATAAAATTGCAAGTGTTAAGGGGGGTGCAGCTGTGATTGAACAATTGAACAAAAAATCTTGAGCGCAGTCCTTACCTAAACTTCGTTGTAGGTAAGGTTAGCGAAACCAGTAATAGCAAGGGACTGGTGACTGGGGACTGGGTCACAAGTCTTTTGATGTCTGAGTTTTCTCCTCTGTTAATGTCCTAACCACCTTGGTTGTTGCTATAAAAAGCGAAGCAACAACTTATTCTGGTTTCTCTTGGTTGTGCACATATTCAATAAGTTTATCTATGACCACAAAGACTTGGGATGCTCAACTTGCTTACTGGCTAGTTCGACCTCTAAAAGACAGTTGGGTAAATCCCAATCATCTCACCACAATTAGACTAATAACAGGACTAGCGGCGGCTACTGCATTGGCAGTTGGCGATAATATCTCGATTAACATTGGAGCAATACTGTTTGCTTTATCCAACTTTTTAGATCATACAGATGGAGAATTAGCCCGTTTAAGTGGCAAAACCAGCAAATGGGGACATCAGTACGACCTTTTGAGTGATGCCATTATCCACATTCTATTATTTATAGGTATTGGGTACGGTCTTAGGCAAAGCGAACTTGGTTCCTGGGCGTTGCTGATGGGCATAATATCCGGCGTATCCGTTGCTTGCATTTTTCATTTGCGAAACCAAATGGAACAGAATTTAGGTAAAAACGCCACCCGTCAACCGAATTTTGCCGGCTTTGACATTGAAGACGTGCTGTATTTGTTTCCCATAGTCACCTTATTCAACGGACTACAACCATTACTAATTGCAGCTACTATTGGTGCGCCAACATTTGCTATATGGGTAATTTGGCAATTTTTTGCACTGTCAAAATCTTAGGGATTGGGGATTGTTGACTGATGACTGGTGACTGGTGACTGTTGACTGATGAGTAAGAGATTAAGAGTTATTCTCCTTGTCTTCCTCATCTTCCTTGTCTTCCTCATCTTCCTTATCTCCTTATCCCCCCACAATTATTAATGAAACTTCAAACTGAAATTTCTCAAGCCATAGCAGCTGTTGATTCTCAAAAACTTAAGGCTGAGTTTCAAGCACAGAATGAATTTTTGGTGGTTGAAAACTTTCTTCCTCATGCAATTCTTAATGAGTTTTTGAGTTTGTTACCATCGTTGCAACCTGCTATCAATCGCAACTATATTCCCAATCATAAGAAAGGTGGTAGTATTAGCCGCTATCACTTAGACAATCTAGCGCCGATTTTTGGAGAATTTTATCAATTAAATGCTGTTTTTGATTTTTTCAACGAAATTACAGGTGAAAAACTACTTTCCTGTCCTGATGCCGATCGCCATACTTATGCGCTATATTACTACACTGAACCTGGAGATCATATTCAATATCACTACGATACATCTTATTATCAAGGTAAACGCTACACAGTTTTACTCGGTTTAGTTGACCGTTCCTCCAGTAAGTTGGAATATCAACTCTATAAAGATATTCCTGACCGAGAAACACAAGTGCGATCGCTTTCCTTGACTCCTGGAACTTTAGTATTATTTAACGGTGACAAACTTTACCATAGAGTTACTCCTTTAGGTGAGAACGAACAACGAATCGTTTTGACTTTGGAGTATGTCACCGATACTCGTATGGGTATATTAAAACGTTTTATCTCCAATATGAAGGATGCGATCGCCTATTTTGGTTTTCGCCAAGTTTTTGGGCGTTAGGGTGACAAATATCGCTGGATGTAAGTCTCAAGTTAAGTGAAAAAGACCGAAAACATTTATTACTTGAGAAAGAAGCTATAATTTTTTTAATAATAGAAAATCATTTTATTGATTGTATTTATAGAAATCTCTATAAATTAGGAAATGGGAAATTTAATTGAATTTACCTTGTTTGCTCCTCGTAACCAAGGAGCAGTTTTAATTGGGTCATTTTCTGATTGGCAAGATGTCCCAATGCAAAAAGGCGAAGATGGTTATTTTCGCACTCAAATACAACTAAAAGACGGGGTTTATCAATATAAATTTCGCATTCAAACCAAAAGTCCCAATTTTGCGCCTGACCAATGGATAGATGTTATCGATCCCAAGGCAACAAATGTTAATGAAACACGAAAACACGCTATAGTGCGAATTAAAGACGGGCAACGTATTGTTGATACTTATGTTTGGCAACATGACGAAAAACCGTTGCCTGAAAATCGGGAATTAGTTATCTATGAAATGCACGTTGCTGATTTTACTGGTGATGAAGTTGAACCCGATAAACGAGGCAAATATTTAGGGGTAATTGCCAAGTTAGATTATCTGTGTGAATTGGGAATCAATGCAATTGAATTAATGCCAGTCAACGAATATCCAGGTAACTATAGTTGGGGTTATAAAGTCCGTCACTACTTTGCCACAGAATCTAGTTACGGTTCCACAGAAGATTTAAAGCAATTGATAGACGAATGTCATGGTAGAGGCATTCGTGTTTTTATGGATGCAATTTACAATCATACAGATGAAGAATGCCCATTATTGCTGATAGATAGGAATTATTGGTACTACGAACACAAGCATTATCCAGAAGACCCAGATAATTACTGGGGGCCAGAATTTAACTACGATAATTACGACGAAAAATTAAATGTTAAGCCTGCATGGAAATACATCGGTGATGTAGTAAAATATTGGATTGAAGAATATCATATTGATGGTATTCGCTTTGATGCCGTGCGCCAATTGGCTAACTATGAATTTCTGGATTGGCTCGCTAAACAAACAAAAAAACATGCCGCATCCAAACATTTTTATAATATTGCCGAACACATTCCTGATACAAGCACTGTAGTCAAACCGAACGGGCCATTAGATGCTTGTTGGCATGAAAGTTTTCGTTACTTTGTAGTTCCATATATTTGTGGAAAATCATTTGAATTAGAACAATTAAAGCAAATTTTAGATCCTAGAAAACAGGGTTACACAACTGCCACCAACGTGGTAAATTATTTAGCAACACACGATCGCCAACGTCTGTTGCGAGAATTAGGCAATGCAGGTATCTTTGATGCAGAAGCATTTAAGCGAGCAAAGTTAGCAGCAGTGCTGTTAATCACAGCAATGGGTATACCAATGCTGTGGATGGGAGAAGAATTTGGTGAATACCAGAAAAAAAGCGAAAGTGTGACTCAACCACAAAAGATTACTTGGTCATTGTTGACAAGCCACCAGAATCATAATTTATTTGAATATTATCGAAAACTGATTGCTTTACGCCAACAAAATCTAGCTTTGCAAAGCGACAACATCGAATTTTTCCACGAAGACGCAAACAATAAAGTACTGGTTTACAGCCGTTGGGATAAACAGGATTCTCATGTTGTCGTGGCGGTAAATTTTTCTGGCGTAAATTTAACTAAGTACGAAATTTCAAACTTTCCCACTGCTGAGTATTGGCGAGATTGGTTTGGTAACTGTGAAGTGGAAACCCAAGAAGATAGTTTAGTCACTAATTTACCAAGCTATACAGCCAAGGTATTTGTTTGGCAGTAATTTTATAAAACTAATACCATATTACAATTCCACTCTTTTAAGGGTGGGTTCCCTTCTAACTTGAAAATCAAACTTTGGCTTTAGCCCAAGAAGAGTATGTGGCGGAAGTCGTTGAATTACAACAGCCATAAC
>NZ_JACKZU010000537.1:0-3838 GCF_014222165.1 Nostoc sp. 2RC | reverse complement strand
TTTCCCTTTTCCCTTTTCCCTTTAACCTTTCCCCTTTCCCCTTTCCCCTTTCCCCCCGACTAGGGTGGGGATCTACACAAATTCCGCTTTAAAAGGTATGGCTTAACCATGTATGAGAAATTCCTTTAGGCCAACACCAATGTTTCTTCGGGTTGTTTGATGGCAAAAGCATTGCTCGGCCTAGCTAATCCGAGGTTTTCACGCAAGGTACTGCCTTCGTATTCGGTACGAAATAATCCGCGTTTTTGGAGGACAGGAACGACTAGGTTCACGAAGTCATCTAAGCCTGTAGGTAGAATTGGCGGCATGATATTAAAGCCATCTGCGGCACCGTTGTTAAACCATTCTTCTAGTTGGTCGGCAATGGTTTCGGGAGTACCAAGGATGGTGCGATGTCCTCTGGCGGTGGATAGGGAGAGATACAACTGGCGCAGTGTCAGAGTCCCACGGGTTGCTAAATCTCTCACTAGTTTGAGACGACTTTTGTTGTTGTTGGTGTCTATGGGTAGTTCGGGAGCTAAATCATCTAGAGAATATTTTGATAAATCGACACCTTTGTAATAGTTTTTCAAAATACCCCAGGCGACATCTGGGTGAATCAAGGATTGCAGAAATTCATACTTTTCTTGAGCTTCTTCTTCGGTATGACCGATGATTGGGAAAGCACCAGGCATTATTTTTAGCTCGTCTGGAGAACGCCCGTATTTCGCTAGCCTACCTTTAATATCAGCATAAAATTCCTGTGCATCAGCTAGTGTTTGATTAGCTGTAAAGATAACTTCGGCAGTGCGCGCAGCCAAGTCACGTCCGGCTTCTGAAGCTCCAGCCTGGATAATTACTGGGTAGCCTTGGGGTGGACGACCAACGTTCAAAGGGCCTTTGACAGAAAAATGTTTGCCTTTGTGGTTGAGTATATGTAGTTTGTCCGGATCGAAATAGATTCCAGATTCTTTGTCACGAATGAAAGCGTCGTCTTCCCAACTATCCCACAGTCCTTTGACTACTTTCACAAACTCTTCGGCACGTTCGTAACGCTGGCTGTGTTCTGGGTGTTGGTCGTGACCGAAATTTTGAGCGGCATTTTCATTGCCTGTGGTGACTACATTCCAGCCTGCTCGACCTTTGCTCAGATAGTCTAAAGAAGCAAACTTACGTGCTAGTGTGTAGGGTTCTTCATAGGTAGTGGAGGCTGTAGCGATAAAGCCAATGTTTTTGGTGACTGAGGATAAAGCTGAAAATAGGGTGACTGGCTCGAAATGGGCAAGTTTTCCATTCCGTTTTTGAGTTTCTGGAGCGCCACCCCAAACTCCTGGACTGTCTGCTAGAAAAACTGCATCGAACAAACCACGTTCGGCTGTCTGAGTAATTTCTTTATAATGCTCGAAATTTAAACCAGCGTCTGCTTGCGAATCGGGATGCCGCCAAGCGGAAACATGATGTCCGGTTGCTTGAATAAATGCACCTAAACGAAACTTACGTGTTTTGCTCATAATGTTTTGCTGTTTCTTTACTAATGCCTTAGCACTAGCTCTACGGTCGGTATCGCTGATTTGTGTATGGCCAACGAGTTTCCATGTCTGCGTCAGGGATGTCTCAAGCAGATATGAAAAAACACTGAATCTGATGATGGAATGCTATCGGTTAGGTTGATACCACACCAGAACTAGTACTACGCCAAGGCAACTTGGCAAAGTAAAGGGACTCATGTTTTTTATCCCTTCGCCTTTTCCCGGTTGGTGAGCTTGTCGAACCATTAACCTTGACCCAATCTCCACCTAAGATTTTTGGGTTGGCAGACTACTAGAGGTGTTGCTGCTTGTGGATGTCTGCCACTGTCTACGCTTGCGAACTACCATAAATTTCTATAGCAATTTGACTCGGTAGATACAGTTTACAGAATACACACAAAAAAAGATGTACTGGTAATCACAATTGCATGATAAACGAATTATTAGTGTTTCAAACATTAAGTATTGCAAACTTAGCGATCGCTTGGGGTTGACTGTTGACTGATGACTGATGACTGATGACTGAGAAGTGATTACTGTTTGCTGTGCCCACTTTCTACAAATCGAATAATTTCCCCCATCACCGTCGCTATCCCGGTTATACTCTCTACAGTTAACGTTACCATTGACTTTTTATGCCTGAAAATTGGATGCTTCCGAGGATTTTTCCCATTGGTGGAATTCTGTTTGACTTTTTATTTGTGCTGATTGCCATACCCATCGAAGCATATGTTTTACACAAACGTCTAAAATTTGATAAAAAAACCAGCACTTTTTATGCAATTTCTATCAATTTATTTTCTAGTGTTATTGGTTGGTCTGTTTTTTTTGCTTCCGAACCACTGTTGCCAATACCTATTAAATCAGAATTGATTAATTATCTGTTTTTTAATAATCTTAAATCTGCTGGTACGCAGACTCTAATAATTTTAACTGCTTTTATAATTTTCTTTGCTACTTTTATAGTTAAATTTTTACTTTTGAAGGTCTTACTCTTATCTTTAGTCAAGGAACCATTTGCCAAGAAAGAAGACGAAACTCAAGTATTTCAAAGACAAAAATGGCGCGGTTTTAGTAATATAAAACTGCAAAATACCAATGTAGTTACTACTGTATTAATAGGCAATTCTCTGAGTTATAGCGTGATAACTGCTATTTTACTACTTCGTTCAAAGTAGTAAAATAATTTTCCGATTCATAGAAAGTACGGCTAGTGATTAGGTGTAGGGAGAAATATGAATACACTACTTAAAGATTTATTTGGAGTTTTCAAGTTTGTTGAAGGGCTGTACGCAGGAATTAAAAAAATATTAGTTCCTCCTAAAGCTTATTCTTGGCAGACATTTATTTATTTAAGTGTTTTTTCTTGGATAGTTTCATATTTTGCTATCGGTTATATAAAAGATATAATTGCCTTTGTTGGTTGGCTATTTTTAATTGCTGGTACAGCTTGGTATACAACACAAGATCCGTTGAGGGTTCCTGGCACTTTTATGCCAGTGGGTGCGGTAATCACTGGATTTTTAGTTAGTGTTTTTGCATTTGGAAGCCAAAAGGATGTGATTACACCAACAACAATTGTCTTTTGGCCGACAATTTCAGCACTAATTACGGCAATACCAGAATTTATTGAGGGAACTGATACAGATGCAAAAGCTCAAATTCCTAAGCCGGAAGACCGCCAAAAAATTATTATTTTAGTAGCTAGCAGTATGTTACTAAGTTGCTGGATTCAGTTTTATTTTGTAGTAGACAATTGGTTACAAGAATATCCCACTTTAAAATCAGATACTTTTAAAACTAGTACCTTTGTTGTCCGAAATCAAGAACCACCCAAAGCGCCACCAAATGGAATTTTAGTTTTAGATAAACTTCAACCAATAGTAGAAGAACAAATAGCACAAACACCTTGGTCGGAAGTAGAAAAATGGTTGTTAGATGCAAAACAGCGAGTAGAAAGTTTGGGTAGGGGAGTAATTCAAAAAAATCTCGTAAAATACGACGAAAAGGAATTATGGCGTGTTGAACCGCGTGTGTCTAATACTAAATCTGGATATATATTAGATTTGCTAAGTATCTGGATAGGGCCGAGTTCTAATCCACGGGGATATTACTTAAAAAAATCTTGCCGAATTGAACCGGTTGCAGCAACTATTAAAGCGGGGGATAAAATCACAGTTGGAGAAATTGAATGCGATCGCTTGAATAAATTTATCGCTGGTTCACCACCTCCGCAGCAGTGAAAAGTGGGGAGAAGGGGAGAAGGGGAAAAGGTTAAAGGTTAAAGGGAAAAGGAATCAATTTAATCTTTCCCCTTACCCCCCTTCCCC
>NZ_JACKZU010000536.1:0-3900 GCF_014222165.1 Nostoc sp. 2RC | reverse complement strand
CAGGAGTCAGAATTCAGGAGTCAGAATTCAGGAGTCAGAATTCAGGAGTCAGAATTCAGGAGTCAGAATTCAGGAGTTAGAATTCAGGAGTCAGAATTCAGGAGTTAGAATTCAGAATTCAGAATACTCTAGCCATGAAGGGATAGAGTTTTAAATGAGTGAAAAAAATTTCATACTAGTTTCGCGCTACTTGCGGGCGTTATATTATGTCCGCATAATTAGCGATGATTTCCACAGCCATTGCACCCCACACGCCAGATGCTCCACTTGGGGAGACCCCAAGACCGCACTGGCTCCCCTTAATTCCCTCCCCGCAGGCTCTGAGGGCAGACAAAGCGTAGCTTTGGCTCTTTGGGGTTTTTCGGATTTAATAAGTAATCAAACTGACATGATATTAGCGCAGCGGAACGTTCGCGGTAGCGTCTCGTAAAAAAGTACGGTTTTTATACCAATATTCATTACCCAGTCATACTGAATTCATACTGAATTCTGACTCCTGAGTTCTGAATTCTGTTCAATAAATTAAGCTAAATTGAGACTGATGTGTGGAATTGTTGCATTTTTATCAAAACAGGAACCAATTTCCCAAGAGGCATTGAAACGGGCAACCCAAAGCTTACACCATCGGGGGCCAGACGGACAAAATTATTGGATTTCTCCCAATCAACGAGTTGGATTAGGTCATGCCCGACTCAGCATTATTGACCTAACAACCGGGGAACAGCCCATTGCTAACGAAGAAGAGAACCTGCACATTGTTGTTAATGGGGAATTTTACGACTTTGAACAGATACAGGCTGACTTGAAACGATGGGGATATCGACTTCGTACCCGCTCTGACAGTGAAATTGCCCTTCATCTCTACGACGAGTTTGGTACACAATGCTTACAGCGTTTGCGAGGCGAATTTGCGTTTGTGCTGTGGGATGAACGCAATCAAGTGCTATTTGCGGCTCGCGATCGCTTTGGCATTAAGCCACTTTATTATACAGTAAATGGTGGTACTCTTTATTTAGCATCCGAAGTCAAGGCTTTATTTGCAGCAGGTGTGCCTGCTCGTTGGAACCCAGAGTCTTTTTTCCAATACAACAGCGCTGTACTAGAAGCAGACCGTACTTTATTTCAAGACATTTATGAGGTTCCCCCTGGTCATTTTCTGCTGGCTTCGCACTCTGGCTGGCAACTGATCCGCTACTGGGATTTTAATTATCCCCGCATCAACGAGCCTGTTACTCAATATAGTGAAGGCGAATACATTGAAAAACTTCGCTACACATTGGACGAAGCGATTCGACTCCGCTTGTGGGCTGATGTACCAGTTGGCTGCTATCTCAGCGGTGGTATCGATTCGTCTACTGTGTTGGGAATGGCAGCTAGACATACCTCTGGCTCGATACAGGCATTTACTATCGCCTTCGATCAACCCCCTTATGACGAACAAGCTTTCGCTCGTGAGACAGTTGAACACGTCGGGGCAAATCTTCATATTCTTCCAGTCAGCCAATCCGATCTCGTCAGCAACTTTGCCGATGCGGTTTATTACGGTGAGAGGCTTTCCAACACTATCTCCACAGCTGGCAAATATCTATTGAGCAAAGCGACGCGAGATATGGGTTACAAAGTTGTACTTACGGGTGAAGGTTCTGACGAAATCTTCGGAGGATATGTCGCTATGCGTGAGGATATGTTGCTCTACAATCGAGAAGGACAAGATGAGCAAACTGTACAGCAGCTATTAGCTCAATTGCAATTGCACAATCCAACTTCTGCGCTTTTATCAGAAACTAATGCGTCAGAAATGCCTTTAAAGGGAGTGCAGCAGACTTTAGGTTTTGTACCAACTTGGCTCAAAAATGTCTCAGTTGGACTGATGAAAGCTGGTATAAAGAAACTTGACCCTTTTTATACCCCTGCATTTGCGGCTTTTGTGGCAGAACGTGATGCTTTTAAAATTTTTTTAAATCGCTTAGATGTACAGGGTCAACTAACTGGGCGGGAACCCGTCAATCAATCCCTTTATTTGTGGTCTAAAACGGTTTTGCCAAACTACGTTTTGAGAATGCTGGGCGATGGTGTAGAAATGGCACATTCTATTGAGGGGCGTCTGCCATTTCTTGACCATCATGTAGTTGAATTAGTGCGCGACTTTCCTGTTTCACTCAAAATCCGTGGTGCAACCGAAAAATATGCGCTGCGAGAAGCGGCACGCCCTTTCTTGACAGACACGATGTATCATCGTAAAAAGCACTCGTATTCTTCTCCACCTTATGCTCTGCAAAGCAATCAGCCATTGCAAGAACTACTACAAGATACTCTGCGAAGCGAGGTGATGAAATCACTACCATTCTACGACCAAAAAGCAGTTATTACACTCCTAGATCGACTGCCCGAAATGGATGACAGTAAACGTACTCAAGTAACTTTTACTCTGACGGGAATGGTGAGTGCTTGTATTTTACAAGAACGGTTTAAACTTATGGGATAAATATGCTTTGGAGGTGTACTCTCAATACGGTTCGGATAAGCAGTATGAACTTCCATTGTGGTCTGGAAAAAGGTTAAGGGGTAAGGGGATTTGGATGTATTTGAAACCTTTCCTCTTTCCCCTTTCCCCTTTAACCGAACCGTATTGGGTGTACTCTTCAGTAGCACATCCATTTGTAATTTCGTTAACACAGTACCTGCATTCAGATGTGGGCACTTACAGTGCAAATAATAAGTCATCCGTAATAGCTACGAGTCATTAGCTCAAAACCACTCCAAAATTTTCTAGGAATGTCATCATAGTTAAGGGAAATCCAAAAAATAAATTATTCCGGTTCCTCTCGTTGACTGTCAACCGTCAACCGTCAACACTCAAGGCTTCGACTCCGCTCAGCCTTGACCCTGAACGAAGTCGTACCACTTCCCTCCGGGACACTCCGCGAACGTGGAAGCAAGCTACGCGTAGCGGCGACCATAGGAGAAGGGTTCACAATCTTCTGTGGAATATTTTTTTACTTGGAAGTCCCTAAGGTGAAAACATTCTGGAGACAAAACCACGGTTTACGCACGTCCCTTAGCACGATTAATCGAGCAATTGCAACGCTTACCAGGAGTTGGGCCCAAATCTGCCCAGCGACTTGCTTTGCATATTTTGAAGCGACCAGAAGCAGAAGTAGAAGCTTTGGCGCAAGCTTTAGTAGAAGCAAAAAAACAGATCGGTTTGTGTTCCGTCTGCTTTCACTTATCTGCTGAGCCAGTTTGTGAAATCTGTCGTAATGTCAACCGTGACAACAATACTATTTGTGTAGTAGCTGATTCTCGTGATGTGATTGCCCTAGAAAAAACTCGCGAATATAAGGGCAAGTATCATGTTTTGGGCGGGGTAATTTCCCCCATCGACGGAATTGGCCCAGAACAGTTAACAATTCAAGCTTTGGTACGTCGAGTAAGTAAACAACAACCCCAAGAAGTGATTTTGGCAATTAGTCCCAGTGTGGAAGGGGAGACAACTACACTGTATCTCGGTCAACTATTAAAGCCATTTACCAAGGTGACACGAATTGCTTTTGGTTTACCTGTTGGCGGTGATTTAGAGTACGCCGACGAAGTTACTTTAGCAAGAGCCTTGGAAGGACGCCGAGAATTAGACTGAACTAAGTAGAACGACTTGAAAAAAATAAACTATGTTAAGTAATGTAAAAAGAAGAAAAATTAGTTCGTAGTAAGGACTTTAGTCCTTTTTTAAGAACTTTAGTTCTCTCTACGAGACGCTACGCGAACACTACAAACCTTTAGTTATTTATCCTATTCTACTTACAACAACTAAAAATTAATGCCTCTGTGCCGTAGCATTGCTATGTGATGCATCGTATTAGTTATTTACAGTTTTTGCTTAATATTTAACCTTTTTTATAT
>NZ_JACKZU010000535.1:0-3902 GCF_014222165.1 Nostoc sp. 2RC | reverse complement strand
GTGTGGGGAGTGTGGGAAGAGGGGGGGGAAAGATTTCTTCACTATCCTCCCACACCTCCCACACCTCCCACAGAGGCTAAAATTTTGCTTAGTCTCTAAGGTTTCAAAAAATGCATCGCAACCAAAACCAAACAAGATATATTCTTCTTTCTATGCTCATCGTTGTACCGATGGGTTTTTTGTTTAAGTATTACACTGGCCCTGGCTATAAGTGGTTTAATGATTACGGAGGAGATATACTTTACGAAATATTTTGGTGTCTGTTTGGATTTTGGTTTTTTAGAAGTCGAGCCGCAGTCATCCAAATTCCAATATGGGTTTTTGTTATCACCTGTATAATAGAATTTTTGCAACTTTGGCATCTGCCACTATTAGACAACATTCGCGCCACCTTCATCGGTAAATTGTTACTTGGTACTACCTTTGTTTGGTGGGATTTTCCTCATTACTTAGTGGGTTGTATTTTAGGTTGGTTGTGGCTACAACAATTACAAAAAATCGGTTATGCAAAAAAAAGTCAAAGTTAAACCTAATTCCAAACAACAAAAAATATTAGAACAACCAGATGAAAGCCTGATTGTATATCTAAAATCGCCCCCAGTTGATGGCAAGGCTAATGAAGAATTAATTAAACTTCTAGCAGAGAAATTTGGTGTAGCTAAATCTGATATTAGAATTAAGTCCGGCTTGTCCTCTCGACAAAAGCTAATTGAAATTCACACGGCTATTTAGTATTAGCTATTCTATCTTTAATTGTTCGCTGCTTGGTAAAACTTCATGTAATGTTATATATCACTGGATGCCATCGAAAATCGAGAGGCACAGGCTTCTGAGAAAATAGAATTTTTAAAATTCTATTTCTTTGTGTACATCCTTGATACTGATATATCTGGACTGAGCTTTGACTCTTTCTATCCAGGCTTGGATAGCAGGAAATTGTGTTAAATCAAACCCACCTTCATCAGCTACATGAGTGTAAGCGAACAAGGCAATATCAGCGATGGTATAACGTTCTCCTACTAAAAAAGTATGATAACTCAAGTGTTTTTCCATCAAGTTAAGTGCTGCATAACCTGGTTCGCGTTTCTGCTTTAATGCTTCACTATATTCTTCAGCTTTACCTAAAATAGAAATCCAAAATCTTGAGGTAGCAATAAACGGTTCAAGGCTGTATTGTTCAAAAAATAACCATTGGAAGACCTGGGCTCGCAAGAAGCGATCGTAGGGTAAAAATTCTGTACCTTCACTCAGGTAAACCAATATAGCATTTGACTCTGCCAAGTATTTTCCTGGCTCAATTTCCAGTACTGGAATCTTGCCGTTGGGATTTTTGCTCAAAAATTCTGGCGTTCGAGTCTCGCCTTTTAAGATGTTAACCTCTACCCTCTCAAAAGGCATACCTAGTTGTGTCAATAAAAGACGTATCTTGTAAGCATTACCAGAAGGTAAAAAATCGTACAAACGCAGTAGTTCCATGTTAAAATACAATAAGCAATTTGTTGGTAACTAAGAGTTCAAAATACATTATCTTACCAAAATATTTTACAAAATCAGGATAATTTCTTTTATATTTAACTTCTGAGTACGAGATAAAATCATCCTTAAAAATAAAAAAAGTATTATTTATTTCTACATTGAGAAGTTTAATTTATGCAGCGATCGAGAATTAAAGTATGTGTGGAAGATTTACTCTAAACCAGCCAGTAGAAGCCTTAGCTAAAATTTTCGATGTTCAGCAACTTCCAGATTTACCAGCTGAATATAACATTGCACCTACGCAAAAAGTAGCAATAGTGTTACAAAATCCCGAAAGCAAAAAACGTGAATTTCAGCAGTTGCATTGGGGGTTAATTCCTTCATGGGCAAAAGATCCGGGAATAGGGGCAAAAACCATCAACGCCAGGGCGGAAACAGTTGCTGAAAAACCGGCTTTTCGTTCGGCTTTTAAGCATCGACGCTGTTTAGTGCTAGCTGATGGCTTTTATGAATGGCAACGTCAACAAGGTAAGAAGCAGCCATTTTATTTTCGTCTCCAAGATGGGCAACCCTTTGCTTTTGCGGGTTTATGGGAGAGATGGCAATCCCCTAGCAACGAAGAAATAACTTCTTGTACAATTTTGACAACAGCAGCCAACGAATTACTCCAACCTATTCACGAGCGAATGCCAGTGATTCTAGACCCACAAGATTACGATTTATGGCTAGATTCGCAAGTGCAAACGCCCCAAACCCTACAACAGTTATTGCGGTCTTATCCAGCCGCAGCGATGACCGCTTATCCAGTCAGCACCTTAGTAAACAACTCTCGGCATAACAGTCCGGAATGCATCGTGCCAATGAGTGGAGGCTAGGGACTGGGGACTGGGACTGTATACTATGGACTAGAGAAGAGTTTTCCTGACGCCCAGTCCCCAATACCCAGTACCGAGAGACAACTATGCCAAGAACGCAAAAAAACGATAACTTCATTGACAAATCTTTTACAGTGATGGCGGATATCATTCTCAAGATTCTGCCAGCCAACAAAAAAGCTAAAGAAGCCTTTGTTTATTACCGAGATGGCATGTCAGCCCAAGCAGAAGGAGAATATGCAGAAGCACTGGAATACTATGAAGAAGCGTTAACACTAGAGGAAGACCCCAACGATCGCGGCTACATTCTCTACAACATGGGTTTAATCTACGCCAGCAATGGCGACCACGAAAAAGCTTTAGAACTGTACCACCAAGCAATTGAGTTAAACCCACGTATGCCCCAAGCTTTGAACAACATCGCCGTGATTTATCATTACAAAGGCGAAAAAGCCAAAGAAGCTGGGGATAACGACGGTGGCGAAGCACTGTTTGACCAAGCAGCAGACTATTGGATTCGAGCTATTCGTATGGCTCCCAATAACTACATTGAAGCTCAAAACTGGTTGAAGACCACAGGGCGATCGCAAATTGACGTATTCTTCTAGAAGTGAGAAAAAGTGAGGAATTAAGAGTTAAAAGTTACGAATTATGGCTAACTCCTAACTCCTAATTCTTCACTCCTAACTCCTAACTCCTAACTCCTAACTAAAAAAATATGATTGACCAAGAACAAGTCCACAAAGTAGCTAATCTTGCTCGCTTAGAGTTGACACCAGAAGAAGAACAACAATTTACTAACCAGTTGGCAAATATTCTTGACTATATTCAACAACTGAATGAACTTGATGTTAGTGATGTACTTCCAACAACGCGGGCAATAGATGTAAGTAATATTACACGAGAAGATGAGTTACAACCCTATTCTGACCGTGAAAGCATCCTCAACGCTGCCCCCGAACAAGAAGGCGAATTTTTCAAAGTACCAAAAATCCTAAACGCTGAATAGTTGAAAGCTATATGATTTCTGGCTGCTGGTGTCCTAAAAAAACGTTGATTTTGCCAAAATTGCTTTGATTCAGTATAAATACTGTAATTAGCAGTATACAAAAAATATCTAAATAAATTTATAGAGTTATGAAATTATTTTTCATCAACAATTAGGTGTTTCTTTTTGTCACCTAATTTTTGAAGATTAATAACTTTGTGGCTCTATATCAATTTGGATTTGGATGAGCCAATGTGTTCGTTTGGCTATTAATTAGGATAAACTAGCTTTTGAATACACCAGAAGTTCATCAGCGAGTTAATTTGCAGCTGCTGAATTCTTCCCTAGCGTCCTACGATTTTTCTTGTATGAAACTTACATCTAATGTAAGTTGGCATAATCAAACAAAACTATGTCAAGAAAAATTATAAAGCTAAGACCCTTTTCTCTCCTACGTCCTGCCTTCTGCCTTCTGCTTTATCTTAACCCTCTTTTGTCACTCTCGCCAAAGTATAATTAAGTGCGATCGCAAAAACTAACACAGAGAGTATGGTTGAGCCTCG
>NZ_JACKZU010000534.1:0-3915 GCF_014222165.1 Nostoc sp. 2RC | reverse complement strand
ACCTCCCACACCTCCTGCTTGCCCCATGCCCCAATCCCCAAATCTCCATTTAAAATCTAAAGTTAATGCGCTCTTGACTTGTATACATGACTTTACCTGTTCGTCAACTATTTCTCTGTAGCTTAGTTAGCGTCTTGGGTCTAGTATCCATACTGCCAAACTTGAACAGTGCCAATGCTGCTGTGGATGGTTGCCCAACTCCAGCCCTATCTCGCTTCCAACGTCATAAAGTAGTTCGTGGCGAAACTTTGGAGAGTATAGCGCAGCGCTACGATCTGATTCCCACAACTATTATTGGTATGAATCCAGCTTTACAGAACAATGGGGCGATGCCTGGGGCGGGTTCCACCTACCCTACCGTTGGTACTGTGCTGCAAATTCCTCCGTACAATGGGATTGTAGTGGAAGTGCCCCGCGGTCAAACTTGGCGGCAAGTGGCAGCAAAATACAAAGTTCGTCCTGATAGCCTTTTTGAGGTGAATGGTTGCCAACAAGACCCCAGAATCGTTTTTGTTCCAGGGGTAAATTGGTCGCCTGATGGTGTTGTCACCAAGGCTCCTGTACCCACTGATACAGGAACGCCAAATCGGGTATCTCTGTCGGGATACCCGTTGGCAGAAATGACAAATGTAGCATTAGCTTACGGCTGGCAGATAAATCCTAGTACAGGTCAAGTTTTCTTCCATAGCGGCGTTGATTTGTTAGCACCAGTTGGTACAGAAGTGCTAGCCATTGCCCCTGGAACCGTAGCCTTTGCCGATGACCAAGGTAGTTATGGCAAGTTGGTCATCATCAACCACAGTGGAGGACTACAAAGCCGCTACGCCCAACTTGACAGTATCAATGTCTCTGTTGGTCAAAAAGTGAACAAAGGCGACTTATTAGGAACTGTAGGCACCAGTGGTACACCAAGCGCCAGTCAGCCCCATCTCCATTTTGAAGTTCGTTCTAGCTCATCTCTGGGTTGGGTAGCCCAAGATCCCAAGGGTTATTTGAGGAAATGAGGAATGGGAGATGGGGCATTGGGCGTGGGGCATTGGGCATGGAGAGGGTTGACTGTTAACTGTTAACTGGTGACTGGGGAGTTATTATTCTCCCCTGCCCCTCTGCCCCATCTCCCTTGTCTCCCTGATCCCCCTTGTCCCTTCCAGTCACCATTCCCCAGTCCCCAATCCCCAATCTCAGTAGATTTGACGACGTGCATTCCTGCTTCTGCAAATCTTGTAAATGTTGCATCTGCTTGTTCTGTGTAGTCCACAACACCAGGAACAACCACAGGAGAAGTACAATCTTCTAGCAAATAGATTTTTTGGGTAAGTGTGGCATCTACCTGTTTAATTTCTGTTAATAAATCATCAATTGTCCAGGCGACACAATGGCTTTTAGCTTGACCACCAATGATGACAATATCAAATTCTAAAAGTTGTTTAATTAAGCGCGTGTTTTTTTGACCAAGTGGACGTTTTTCAAAATCTTCCAACACTTCTGGACGTAAAATAGAATAATTTTCTGTTAAAGGATTTTCCCCTTTAATTTCAAATTGTGTTTGATTTTGACGAGCGATGCCGTGAAAAAAGATTGCTTCTTCTACTGATGAAACTAAAGCATGACCAATGCCGCCCAACATGGAATGATAAGGCCAAACGGTGAGGGGATATTTCCCGTCTTGACTAAGTTGCTTAACGTAATGGTAAGCGTGTTTTTCTAATAATTCGTAATTGCCATTAGTCACACTATTAGCAACTGCTGGGTTTACTTTCCAAATACCTTGTTCGATATCATTAGGAGTGATGCTAGTAGCGGCTGGTATGGGATGTTCTCCGGCGGGGTTCACCCAAAAGATAGGATGGAAAATTTGAGTAGCGGTGTGAGTATCTAAGGTGGGGATAATTTTTGTAATTATTCCCAAATTGCGATATATAAATTCAGTCAACCGCCGATTATCATCCACTGCCCCAGTGCCGCTTCTTCCCCCCACAAATAATTCAAATCCCGGAATACAAAAGGTGTTTTGGACATCAATTAATAATAGGGCAATACGAGTTGTGTCTAAAGATGCAGGTAGAATTTTGTGTTGTTTTGCCCATGTTTCGGCTGCGGCTGCAATCTCTTGGTAAGGTACGCGCCAAACTTCGCCGACTTTATCGGCGTTAAAGTGCGAGGGAATTGGTAGTTGGGTGATTGTGTGGGTATTCATAATTACAGTTTGATTTATTCTGTAATAACATCATTGACATTCCTGTACCTAAAGTCACAGCGAAACACTTTTTAAACAACCTCTAATTTAGCTGGCTATTCTCACTTCCCACTCCCCACTCCCCACTCCCAATCCAAATTACTATCTTTGGTTGCAACTTAAGTATTAGGGAACTCAAAAAAATCAATTATTCCAGTCAATGCGCTGACTGTTGACTATTGACTGTGAACCGTTAACGGTCAACAGTTAACAGTCTTGTGTGAAATCTTTTTTTACTTAGAAGTCCCTTAGTTAAGAATAGGCGATCGCTTGAATTTTCTTTATTTTCTTTTTTGCCATCCCATTACCCAAAAATACCCCTACTGTGGCAATCTGGGAAACAGGGATTTATCAAATCTGATATTTTAACTACAGCAAATTTGCCCTTACAGGTTATGCAAACTCTGCCCACACCGGATACTGCAAAGACTACATCAACCCAACCTACCTTTGATACAACCATCAAGCGGCGTCAAACCCGTCCCGTAAAGGTAGGTAATGTCACCATTGGGGGTGGCTACCCCGTTGTGGTGCAGTCAATGATTAACGAAGACACCCTTGATATTGATGGTTCCGTGGCTGCTATTCGTCGTTTGCACGAAATTGGCTGCGAAATTGTCCGCGTCACAGTGCCAAGTATGGCTCATGCTAAAGCATTAGCAGAAATTAAACAAAAATTAATTAAAACTTACCAAGACGTACCAATTGTGGCTGATGTCCATCACAACGGTATGAAAATCGCTCTGGAAGTCTCCAAACACATAGAGAAGGTGCGGATTAATCCAGGGTTGTACGTATTTGAAAAGCCAAACTTTAACAGAACCGAATACAGTAAAGTTGAATTTGACGAAATTGGCGAAAAAATCCGCGAAACTCTAGAACCTTTAGTAGTTTCTTTGCGCGACCAAGGTAAAGCTATGCGAATTGGCGTTAATCATGGTTCCCTCGCCGAAAGAATGCTATTTACCTACGGTGACACCCCCGAAGGAATGGTGGAATCAGCCATAGAATTTATTCGCATTTGTGAATCTTTAGATTTCCGGAATTTGGTAATTTCCATGAAAGCTTCGCGAGTACCAGTGATGGTAGCCGCCTATCGCCTCATCGCCAAGCGTATGGATGAATTAGGTATGGATTATCCCCTACATTTAGGTGTTACCGAAGCCGGTGATGGCGAATACGGACGAATCAAATCCACCGCTGGGATTGCGACATTACTCGCTGATGGTATCGGCGATACAATTCGTGTGTCGCTGACAGAACCACCAGAAAAAGAAATCCCCGTTTGTTACAGCATTCTCCAAGCCTTGGGATTGCGGAAAACAATGGTGGAATACGTCGCTTGTCCTTCTTGTGGACGAACTTTGTTTAACTTAGAAGAAGTGTTACACAAAGTCCGGGAAGCCACCAAACACTTAACTGGTCTCGATATAGCAGTTATGGGCTGCATTGTCAACGGCCCCGGAGAAATGGCAGATGCCGACTATGGTTATGTCGGCAAAACACCCGGTTATATTTCTTTATATCGTGGCAGAGAAGAAATTAAAAAAGTCCCAGAAGACAAAGGCGTAGAAGAATTAATCAATCTGATTAAAGCAGATGGACGCTGGGTAGAGCCGTAGGAAGTGGCAACGCCTTGGGGAAAGGGGAAATGGAAAGATGGGGGAGTGTGGGGAGTG
>NZ_JACKZU010000533.1:0-3918 GCF_014222165.1 Nostoc sp. 2RC | reverse complement strand
GGGGAGACAAGGGGGACAAGTAGAAAAAGTCATCACCAATGACTAATGATTAATGACCAATCAATACATCCCAAAATAGCATTAGAGAAATCAACAACAACATCACACCTGCTGATTTTTCTACGGTTTTGGGGCTGAGTCGGCTGGCTATCCAACTACCTAAAAGTACACCTAGCAAGCTGGTGGTGATGAGGGCAGCAGCAGATCCAATGAATACTAACCACGGTGAATGAGATTCTGCACTCATTAACAGAGTTGATAACTGAGTTTTATCTCCAATTTCTGCTAAAAAGATGGTTATGAAAGTTGTGCCAAAAATTGCTAGTGCTGATTCCTGCTTTCGAGGATTATCTGCAACTACAGACTTATCTGGTAAGCACTGAGGTGATGTTAAGTTGAAATCGTCACTATCTTTCAATTCTAGCTCAATCTCAGATGAAGATATGCCAGAAATCCCTATAGGTGCAGAATCTAGTTTCACAGGCAATAATTTTGTTGCTAGGTTGCTTTCATATTTCTATCATATTCTCAGATTTTTGTAATAAATTGCAACTCCAGACAAAAAAGTTATTCCAAGAAATGTAGAGACGTTGCAATTGCTAGTCTCTAGAAAATATTTTGGGTGTAAGTCAAATCATTTTAAATCGCTACAATTAAAGGCCAATAGCTCGATCAAAGCGTAGTATTTCTAAACTGCGATCGCCGTATACTCCTTCTATTTGCTGACGACAGCAATCAATAGCAAAATCATTGAGTTCTTCTGCTTCAATACCATACATATCTTGAAACACTTCTGCCTCCACCCGGCAAAAGCGCGGACGATTTGGGTAAATACGGCACTCTCGCGTTGTATGGTCAAAATTAATGCACCATCCTCCTTCACCCACCATACTGAGGTAAAGTTCTAGTTCTGCGGGTGAGAGATACTCATCCAAATCTGGACGTTCTGCTGGATCTAGATGACAGCAGGCTCCACATTGCTTAACACATTGCCAAGTTGCCATTTGGGATTGGGGACTGGTGACTGATGACTGGGAGTCGTTATTATAACAATATTGGAATTCTTGTAGAAGTCGGGGAAAGGGGAAAGGTTAAAGGGGAAAGGGATAGATTTTCATTTACCCTTTACCCTTTACCCTATCTGTTGCAAAAGATACTTTTGCAACAGGTCTATTGGTTACTGCGTACTAAAAATAATATTTTGAATGTCATATCATGTCCGCCTAATCACTTATCGAAAAAATTCTCCGCGTAAGAGCGTCAGTCCTAATGGTAAGTCTTCAACCGGACATAATGTTATTCCCCAGTCCCCAATTCATCACATTTTATGTCTTTTCTTATAATTTTGTTAAGTAAATTAAATTCCGTAGCCCGTGGCCAGATATGATCGATGGCGGGTTTCCTAACTAAGTTATTGATTTTTATAAACAGTTAGCAGGAGAAGAGAAAAAATGTTTGACGCTGTGTCTGATTTATTTAACGCTTTTACCAGCATCAATTGGGAAGTGATTTTCCAATTACTGTCCGTAGCGCTAATCGTGATTGCTGGGCCGGCGGTAATATTTGTATTGGCATTTCGCAACGGTAACCTTTAAGAACGCTGTTAGCAAAAGCGCGGCGTTTAGCCCGTGCTGAGTGCTGAGTGCTGGGTGGAAAAAATTTCGGGTAAAACTCAGAATTCATGACTCAGCACTAGATATTGACAATGCTTGCAAAGCGGCCTGGATAATATTGTCATATTGTGGTTGGGAAATATCAATTTCCTTGGCATCTTGACGATTAGTACCAAGTAAAGCATTTGGCTGTCCTAGTTGCATAGCCAAGATTTTGCCTTCAGGATTTTTAATTCTCAATTCTGCTGCCAAACCATTTTTATAGAAACCACAACTATACTGCCGTTGGTTGTATTCAAAAGTGGTGCTTGAAGAAGTAGGTGGGGAAACAAGAAATTCCTGAAGCTGAATTGGTAATCTCGCACCTACTAACTCTAGCTCGATGGTGGTGTTACCGTTGAAGTGATTATTTCGCAGTTTATAAGCCACATCCAAACGTGATGGTAGGCGGAAGTAATCCCGCCAACGCCAAGCGATCGCCTTAATTCTATACTGTTGACCATCAATAGTTTGGGCAATTGTCAGTTTAATGTGACCCTTACCAACTATTTGCTGTTCAATAACTTGGACATTAGGTGTCCAAAAAACAGGATCGGGATTGTCAATACCGCAAGGATGCAAAGCGTCAAGCTGTTGATAAAGCTGGTGGTTGATTTGACTGAAGTTGATTTCAGCATCAATTTTCAACAAAGGCTTGAGATGTTGGAGTTCAAGACATCCATTGGCAAACTCAATTAAACGCGATCGCAATGTCTGTAAATTTTCTACTGGTAGAGAAAATCCACCGGCTGCCTTGTGTCCGCCAAATTTGCCTAGTAAATCGTGAGAATATTCCAAAGCTGCAAACACATCAAACTCTGGAATTCCTCGTGCTGAACCGCGTATATGTTGCTCATCTTCATAAGTACCAATGAACACAGGGACACCGTAGCGTTCTACCAAGCGGGAGGCCACGATACCAATAACGCCGTGATGCCAGTTAGGTTGCACAATAACTAATACGCGGTGTTGCTGTAAAGACGTTACATATAACGTTTCTACAACAGCAATAGCTTCTTGCTCAATTTGCTCACACATCTGTTGACGACTGATATTGATTTGTTCGCACTGCATTGCTCTTTCCAGCGCCACCCCCATATCATCTGTGGTTAGCAGTTCAATAACAGTCTGGGGGCTACCAATGCGACCAATGGCATTAATTCGGGGCCCCAAGCGAAATCCGATATCTTCAGGCTTCAGCGATTTGGGAGAAGACGCGGCGACGGGGAGACGCGGCGACGCGGAGAATTCTTTCCCCGTGTCCCCGTGTCCCCGTGTCCCCGTGTCTTCTCCCCTCGCCTGCACTCCAGCTACTTGAATTAACGCCTGGACTCCAGCTAAGTTGGATTTGGGTAAATGCTGTAAACCTCTTTTCACCCAACGGCGATTAACGCCAGTTAAGGGAGCTAAATCTGCGATGGTGCCCAATGTAAATAGTGCTAACATTGGTCTAATTAAGCCTTTAGTCTCTCCTAGCTGTTGTGCCAAAGACACTGCCAAGACATAGGCAACACCAACACCAGCAATACCCCTGTAAGGTGAAGATTCAGCGATGAGTTTGGGGTTAAGAATAGCATTGGCTGGTGGTAATTTTTGGGGAATGTCGTGGTGGTCGGTGATAATAATTGCAAGACCTAGTTCTCTAGCTCTAGCTACAGGTTCAAATGCAGAGATCCCATTATCTACAGTGAGAATTAGTCCCACTCCTTCAGTATGAAATTCTTCAACTATGCGTTTATTAATACCGTAACCTTCGTGCATCCGACTGGGAATAGCATAATCTACTTGTGCGCCTAAAGTCCGTAGGCTACGCAAAAGTAAAGCAGTGCTAGTCATACCATCAGCATCGTAGTCACCACAAATAGCGATTTTGGTTTGAGAAGCAATGGCATTTTCCAATAACTCTACACTAATGGCCAAATCTGGAAATTCTTCTAAAGGCGGAGGTAAGACTAAAGATTCTGGTTCTAAAAATTCTTGTGCTGCTTTTGGCGTATCAATGCCACGATTAATTAACAGCTGGCTGATAATGGGTGAAAGATTTGTCTCAAGGGCTAGCTTTTGAGCTAACTGAGTTTTTTGTGGATAAATCTGCCAACGCTGATTGGGTAAGGGTGTAGTTTGTTTTAAGGATTCCGTTAAAGGTCGGTCTGGCACAGTTCAAGATTAGAAGTTTCCTTTTAGATAATAGCGATGCCTGCGACGGGCTACGCGCTTGAATCACTTTTACCATAAAGACGGCGAGAAAGCCCATTCCTTCTAGTAG
>NZ_JACKZU010000532.1:0-3920 GCF_014222165.1 Nostoc sp. 2RC | reverse complement strand
CCCCATGCCCCATACCCCTATTCAACCAAACTTGCGACACAACACAAAGATAGCTGGAAATTTTCATGAAAACACAAACTGCCAAAATCCTTGATGGTAAAGCTTTAGCTGGAAAAATTCAGCAAGAGCTTTCTGTTGCCATTAGCGAATTACAAACAAAAGTTGGAAGGCCTCCTGGCTTAGCAGTGCTGATGGTGGGCGATAACCCGGCTTCAGCTGCTTATGTACGCAATAAAGAAAAAGCCTGCGCCAAAGTTGGTATAGCTTCTTTTGGCAAGCATTTTGCCGCCGAAACTACCCAAGGAGAATTAGAAGAGGTTATTCATACACTCAATCACGATGAACGGGTGGATGGTATTCTCGTGCAGCTACCTTTGCCTAACCATTTGGATGCTGTTGGCTTGTTACATCAAATTGATGCCGATAAAGATGCTGATGGACTGCACCCAGTTAACTTGGGGCGACTAGTAAGGGGAGAAACGGGTTTACGTAGCTGCACCCCGGCTGGCGTGATGCGGCTTTTAGAAGAATATAAAATTCCTTTGCAAGGAAAGCAGGCAGTAGTGATAGGACGTAGTATTTTAGTGGGTAAGCCAATGGCATTAATGTTATTGGAGGCTGATGCTACAGTCACCATTGCTCATTCGCGATCGCACGATCTCAAAGCGATCGCTCAAAATGCTGATATTCTGATTGCAGCAGCAGGCCGTCCCGGACTAATCTCTGCTGATATGGTAAAACCGGGCGCTGTTGTGGTAGATGTGGGAATGAATCGGGTCACTGATGCCAGTGGCAACAGTCGGCTAGTCGGCGATGTAGATTTGGAATCAACTGCTGCCGTAGCAGGATTTATCACCCCAGTTCCTGGCGGTGTCGGGCCAATGACCGTCGCCTTATTGTTGCAAAATACATTTGCTAGCTATTCGAGAACGGTAAGAAAGTAAGGAGCAAGGGGTGATGAGTGAGGAGTTAAGAGTGATGAGTGAGGAGTGAGGAGTGATGAGTGATGAGTGAGGAGTTAAGAGTGAGGAGTGATGAGTGAGGAGTGAGGAGTGATGAGTGATGAGTGAGGAGTTAAGAGTGAGGAGTGATGAGTTAAGAGTGATGAGTTAAGAGTTATATTCCCAATTCTTAACTCCTAATTCTTAACTCCTAATTCTTAACTCCCAATTCCTAACTCCCAATTCCTAACTCCAAACTCCAAACTCCCAACTCCCAACTCCCAACTCCAAACTCCCAACTCCTAACTCCTAACTCCAAACTCCCAACTCCTCATTTTTTGAGTCCCACAGCACCTTAAAATTGTGACGTATAAGACAAAATCACAAAATGTCAGGAATTGAAGAATGGTAGCAACCGATAACTTTCAAAAGACACCACCAGAGGAAGCCAACTTTAACTTAGCAGCCTATCTCAAAGAACGGCAAAAGCTTTGTGATACTGCTTTAGATCGGGCTATTCCCGTTCTTTATCCAGAAACAATTTATGAGTCGATGCGCTACTCGTTATTAGCTGGAGGTAAGCGTGTACGTCCGATTCTCTGCCTTGCTAGCTGCGAAATGATGGGTGGTACCATCGAAATGGCTATGCCAACAGCTTGTGCAGTGGAGATGATCCACACAATGTCTTTGATTCATGACGACCTGCCATCAATGGATAATGATGATTATCGTCGCGGAAAGCTAACGAATCATAAGGTCTATGGCGAAGATGTGGCAATTTTAGCTGGAGATGGTTTGTTGGCTCTGGCTTTTGAATATGTTGCCCTTCATACTCCTGAAAATGTTCCCAGAGAAAGAGTTTTGCAAGTAGTTGTCCGTCTTGGCCGCGCTCTGGGAGCAGCTGGTTTAGTGGGCGGTCAAGTCGTGGATTTACAATGTGAAGGGAAATCAGATATTTCTCTAGAAACGCTCAATTTCATTCACGAACACAAAACAGCCGCGCTTTTGGAAGCTTGTGTAGTTTGTGGCGGTATTGTAGCTGGGGCATCGTCCCAGGATGTGCAACGAATAACCCGTTACGCTCAAAATATTGGACTAGCATTTCAGATCGTAGATGATATTCTGGATATCACTGCAACCCAAGAGCAATTAGGCAAAACAGCTGGCAAAGACGAAAAAGCGAAAAAAGTTACTTATCCCAGCCTTTGGGGAATTGAGCAATCGCGCTTAAAAGCCCAAGAGCTAGTTAAAGCAGCTTGCGCGGAATTAGAAACATTTGGGGAAAGAGCCAAGCCACTCCAAGCGATCGCTCATTTTATCATCAGTCGTAATAACTAGTACAAAAAGACAAAAAGGCAAAAGTAAAGAGCCATCAATGCTCAAAGTATCTACTTTTTGTCTATTTTTAACCTTTGGGTTACTTCCACCGTCATGTACTCAGTTAATTTCGGATTTTGGGTTGAATCTAAATGTTTCCTCAACCAACAACTGCTACTCATATCACTAACCTAACCACAATACCATGCAGGATATAGGCAACATTTTAGACAACCGGGTGCTGCTGGTTGCTCTGGTAGCTTGTTTAATTGCTCAAACATTAAAACTCATAATCGAAATCATCAAAAATCGCAAGCTGAACATACGTGTTTTGGTGACAACCGGAGGAATGCCCAGTGCCCACTCAGCTTTAGTTACAGCTCTAGCTGCTGGTGTAGGGCAAACATTGGGTTGGGCATCTCCTGATTTTGCAGTGGCAATGATTTTTGCCATCATCGTGATGTACGATGCAGCTGGAGTTCGCCAAGCGGCTGGCAAACAAGCTCGCATTCTCAATCAAATGATTGATGAATTATTTCATGAAAAACCAGACTTTAGCCAAGACCGTCTTAAGGAATTGCTTGGACATACACCAGTTCAGGTAATAGCCGGGTCAGCTTTGGGTATAACGATTTATTGGTTAGCTAGGTCTGCTTATTAAAGAACAATGCAGAATTCAGAATACAGAATTCAGAATACAGAATTCAGCAATTTTTTAGTGGGCAATTAAACCCGTTGCTTTCTTCTTGACCACTAAATTGTATCTCTACTCTTCAGCAAGCTAGCAAAAGCGTCTGCTAGAGAAGATTTTAGTCAGGAACTTTAACCTGCTAACTTTACCGCCACTTGTACTTAATTAATTGTGAATTCTGAATTCTGACTCCTGAATTCTTTATTCTTAAAATCCCACAGCTGACCGTAACAAAATCACCTTACGACTATTGACGATACTGGCAACAAAACCGCGATCGTTTAGCTTTTGTAAGGCGTTGTATGCTTCACTTTGGTTAGTAGTATAAACTGCTAACAAGTATGGGCGTTGTCCATAAGAAGCAAAACCGACATTACCTCCCACCACTTGCTGTATGCTACTTGCTAATTCTGGGCGATTGTAATAATCTACCAACACTGCATAACCCTCTCCTAAAGCTTGAGGATTATAGGTGACTGTTTGCTGGAGTGGCTGTGCTTGTACAACATCTGGTGCTGTTGGCCGAGTAGTAATGATAGCAGACAAACCAACAATATTACTGACATACCTTGCCCAGCGATTGGCATCATCAATTTGATTAAAGCCCCCGATACGCGTCACAGTTTCGTTGAGATATTGGCAGGTAACCGTTTTGAGTTGAGGGGGTAGGGCACTACGCAACTGCTTTTGATTTTCTGCTGTAGGACTGACTACTAATAAAAGATATTCCCCTGCATTCGGTGGTTGACAATTAGGAATGCCTTGTTGGGCATAGACAGAACTAATGCCACCAATTAACCCAGCAAAAGCAAAGCTCATCGTAGAAATCGCTAATCTTAAAACACTTGGTAAAGTCTGAAGTCTCTGCACAAAAGTTACATAGATAAATTACAGTGTCATAAAAGATTTTATAAACAAAAATGGGGAGTGGGGAGTGGGGCATTGGGTATGGGAAAGGGAAAGGGGGAAAG
>NZ_JACKZU010000531.1:0-3946 GCF_014222165.1 Nostoc sp. 2RC | reverse complement strand
GGGGTACAGCCGGGATACGTGCAAAATGGGACACGTTGTAAAGTTTTGTAAAAATTAACTCTACAACCCTTACCAGACCTACCTTCGCAATTTTTTAAACCAAAACTAAAAGCCCGTCATCATCCAACAAATTCGGCACAGTCTCCATATCAATCAAGTAGTCGCCGAAACGCTTGATATGACTTGTCATATAAGGACTCAACGCCGCTACATCTTCACGAGTAATCAAATAACCGGACTTCAGCAAATCCCGCAAAATGTCAGTCAAATCCACAACATTGTGAAAGATAACAGCATTAGCAACCAAATCATTATATTTAACAATCTTCTCCTGCTCGATTGGGTCATTATTAGCAATAACCCCAAAACCACCGAAGAAAAACCACTTTGAGAAACCGTTATAAGCCTCAACAATATTTGTTGCCGCAGTAATCTGTTGTCGCAACTTCATATCTGAAATATATTGCAACAGAAATACCGTCCTGATTACCCGTCCTAACTCCTGAAAAGCTTGGTATAATCTGTTTTTACGACTATAATTTCCCAGCTTTCGTAACAACACCGCACTGGAAATCTTGCCAGTTTGAATCGAAAGTACAACCTGTAAAATATCTTGCCAATGGGTTTGAATTTTCTCCCAATCAATCGCATCTTTGAACAAAGAATCAATATGCTTGTAAACCGCATCATTATCAGGGCGAAAGAAATTTAAATCCTTCCAATTGCGAATCCGGGGCATTAACTTAATCCCCAACATATGTGACAGAGCAAATACAGGCGTTGATTGTCCCTGAGTATCTGCGTGAATCGTATGAGGCTGAATATCAGAAAGATTTTTCAACAAACCCTCAATAATGTAAACGGCCTCCCAAGTTCCGCAGGAAATAAAATGGCTAAACAAAGCCACATAGGTATCGGAAACATGATGGTAAGCAATTCCTCCGTAGCCACCATAACGGATATGATACTCAGACAGCAGATTCTCCTCATAGAGTTCGTACTTAGTCCCATCCGCCGCCGCCGTTGTACCATCACCCCAAATGCTCGGAAGCTTTAAAACATTGTAGCGATTAATAATATCTACAAGGGCGGCATTCAATTTATCCACACTCACATGACGGCGATTAACAAAGGATATTTCCTTACTTGTAACAATACCCCGCATATGTCTTGCCGCTTGAGTCGGCCCCAAATTACAACCATAGGTGAAACTAGTCAACAAATAACGTTCCGTCGCCCGTGACAATTTCGGGTCGCTGCCACTCATCGGCCCAAAATGGCGTGTAAAATTAGTCCAATAATCAACATTCCGCAGGATATCAATTAAATTACGTTCCGGGAACCGTTCTTCCACAGCTTCTAGTAAAGCCTTAGCTGACGGACTCAAGTCATGACGTACAGACTTCTTTAATACAGGTTCACCCAAATCATTAATCACAAGTTGACGATTATCTGGATAACCAGCATCTACTTTAAAAGCCGTATCAGTTAACAAAGTCTTGAGTTGTTCAACAAAATCAACTGCATTATTAGCAAAACCTAAATCTCCACAATACTGGTCAATCAATGGTAAACATTCTGACCAAGGTAACAACTGTTCTCGGTGATCAGCGTAATTCTCACTTCCCTTTACGCAAATATCCCCCGACCTCAATTCAGCCATTAAGTAAGAGAAAACACAAACTTCCAAATGACGACGCACAATTTTAGTTTTGTTTCCTTGTTCGACGAATAAAAGTTTCTGCCATTGAGGAGAAGCAAAATCTAAATCAATAGTATTATTGAAGAATTGACCCCGACGTGATTGATTTTCTAAAATAAAATTCAATGCTTCAACTACACTTTGTTCGTTAGTAGTAGATGAAAACTTCAAAGCACTAAGCAACCGGAAGAAAGTACTGCGGTGACTTTTATAAAATTGCCACAATAGGGGGAAATAATTATTTCCCTTATAGGCATTTATCGACTCACATTCACTTAATAGTTGTTCAGCACCACCAGATGGAATCAGTACCTGATTAACTTGCTCGACCTTATCAACTTTATCGACTTTAACGACAGTCCCAACTTCTGGCGGTTCGTCAATCAATACTTGTAGAACATCACTGAAAACCCCCAGCAACTTCTCAACCGTTTCCTGATATCTTTGTTTAATAAGTTCTAACTCTTTCTTAGCATTATTATGAATTAACTGCATTTTTTTGAGAAACATCTCAACCAAGTTATCTCGCGTCATCACGCTGGCTGAGTAAATTAGGCATAATATTAAAGTAATTCGTTTTGGTAAATTAAACTCTTTAATTTCGCTCGCATCTAAGACTCTCGCTTCCGCCGCAAAATGTTGAATCTTGGCGGCTGTAATATCAGCAAGTAGTGGTTTAACATCTCCCAAAGAATCAAGCCAAATTGAATGTACAATTAAATCGTTGAGGTGATTGCGGGTTGGGCGTTTAGGAAGTTGCTTGAGATTATTGTAGAGACTTCTATATTCTACTGGATGATTATCTAAAAGGTCGAGTAGACGTTGTTGATAATCATCACTTAGGCGATTAAGTACCAACTTAAATAGGTTTTGATTGACTACATTCCTAACTCGGCGTACTAATCTATTTAATGTGTTAAATCCTGGCAACTCATATCTATTTTTAATCAGTTCGGCAATAGCGACATTCATTAAATCAGCAGGATTATCCATCACCTGGGCTGATTCATTCACCGCAGATACCGCTAAATGTAGCGCAGTTTGATTAAAAGGTTTAACTTGAAGATATTCGCGGATAGCTGTCCGATGTCGGTACATTGTTTTGCTAGTTTCATAACCCAAAACAATATCAAGCTCAAATTTTAAATGACTGCGAATATGGTTAATGATTTTCAGGGGGATATCTGCAATCGATGGAAAATAACCCAGTCTTTGGAACGATTTCAAGATGACGAGCAGATTCAAAATATTACTTTCGCCCTTAGCTGTACTGTAAGCGAAAGCAATTTCTGAAGGTGTTGGGGTATAAATGTCGCTAAGTTCTTTGGTGGTAAATTGGCGCTTAAATCTAGGGTAAGCGGTACGTTCTATAGATGTCACTATGTGTAGGCGCGTATGATTTTTAACTTCAAAAGATATATCACCAATCAGCCACTGCTTGCTCTTGTTTATGTAGAGAAACATTACCAAAAAGAACTGTTTATGGGCAAGTTTTTAACATGGAATGTGTGGGGAGTTGATTGTGTCGTACCCAATGTTAAAGTACCCAATTACCTTTTATGGGCAAGTTGGTTTTTATGACTCATACTGCTCCACCCAAAAAAGTCACAAACCTAGAGAAGCGAACACGAGAATATCTGCTACCCAATGAAGTTGAAGCCATGATTAAAGCAGCTTCATCAACAGGGCGGCATGGTCACAGAGATTCGACTTTAATTTTACTGGCTTATCGTCACGGTCTACGTGTATCAGAATTGGTAGCCCTGCGATGGTCACAAGTAGATTTTTCTAGTGGCACAATTCATATCAATCGACTCAAGCATGGTATCAGTTCAACGCATCCTTTACGTGCCAGAGAGTTAAGGTGGCTACGGCAACTACAACGAGAATATCCTAGCTCTCCTTACTTGTTTGTTTCTGAGCGTGGGACTCCGATGGCTACTGCCACAGCTTTTAATATTATTAGTCGTGCTGGCACTCTTGCTGGGTTGGCTTTATCGGTACATCCGCATATGTTACGTCATGCCTGTGGGTTTTATCTGGCATCTCATGGTCATGACACTAGAGCTATTCAGGCTTATCTGGGACACAAGAATATTCAACATACTATTCGCTACACAGAATTATCGAGCGAGCGCTTCAACAATTTCTGGCTCGACTGAACCTAAAATCAATGCTTTCAACCTGATTTCTTTACAAAACTTTACAACATGTCCCATTTTGCACGTATCCCGGCTGTACCCC
>NZ_JACKZU010000530.1:0-3960 GCF_014222165.1 Nostoc sp. 2RC | reverse complement strand
GCTAATACCAATTTGAAAAAAGAATGCGACACATAGACAAGACCCCTCCCCAACCCTCTCCTTGCTAAGGGGAGGGTGCCGTCAGGCGGGTGGGGTATCTGTCGCAAACATTTTTTGAATCGGTATTATTTTGGTTTGCGATAAATAATAGCGATCGCTTAAAACTTATAATCCTGTTTCAGATAGAATTTTCCACTCTATTTGAAACAGGACTAATCAATAGACTTCTTGCATAAGTGGGGAAAAGGGTAAAGGAGAAAGGGCAAATAACAACCCTTTTCCCTTTAACCTTTTCCCTTTCCCCCCTCTTGGAAAAGTTACTTTTGCAAGAGGTGTCATAAACAGCAGGTGCAAATACTTTTTAATTCGTAATTAAAAAGTCACCACACTCCGAATCGATTCACCTTTGTGCATCAAATCAAAAGCATCATTAATTTTTTCAACGGGCATTACATGGGTAATTAAATCATCAATATTTATCTTTCCTTCCATATACCAATCAACAATTTTTGGCACATCTGTACGCCCTCTAGCGCCACCGAATGCCGTACCTTTCCAAACTCGCCCAGTTACTAATTGAAACGGACGAGTGCTGATTTCTTCTCCAGCACCGGCAACACCAATAATTACACTCACCCCCCAACCTTTATGGCAGCATTCCAATGCTTGGCGCATTACTTTCACATTACCAATACATTCAAAACTGTAATCAGCACCGCCTTTTGTTAAATCAACCAAGTAGGAAACTAAATCACCCTCAACTTCCAGGGGATTAACAAAGTGCGTCATACCAAACTTTTCTGCTAAAGCGCGTTTGTTGGGATTAATATCTACCCCCACAATCATATTTGCTCCCACCATCCGCGCCCCTTGGATGACATTTAAACCAATACCACCCAAACCAAAAACCACCACATTTGCCCCAGGTTCCACCTTAGCGGTATTAATGACTGCGCCAATACCAGTAGTTACACCACAGCCAATGTAACAAACCTTATCAAAAGGCGCGTCTTCCCGAATTTTTGCCAAGGAAATTTCTGGTAGCACCGTATAGTTGGCAAAAGTAGATGTACCCATGTAATGATGAATCATCTGTCCATCGACACTAAAGCGACTAGTGCCATTAGGCATAACACCGCGTGCTTGGGTTTGGCGAATTGCTTGACAGAGATTAGTTTTTAAGCTCAAACAATATTCGCACTGACGACATTCGGCGATGTACAAGGGAATTACATGATCCCCTGGTTTGAGACTAGTGACACCAGCACCCACCTCAACCACTACACCAGCACCTTCATGTCCCAAAATTGCTGGAAACAAACCTTCAGGATCGATACCAGAAAGGGTATAGGCGTCAGTGTGACAAACCCCTGTGGCTTTAATCTCGACTAATACTTCCCCCGCTTGTGGCCCAGATAGTTCAACCGTTTCAATACTCAACGGCTTACCTGCGCTGTAAGCTACTGCTGCTTTAACTTGCAACCTCAGCCCTCCCAGTTTGTCAATCAACTTATTTGAGTTTATATCGGAGATTGGGCATTGGGCATGGGAAAAGGGAAAGGGGTAAGGGGGAAAGGGGAAAGATTAAATTTATTCCTTTTCCCTTTTCCCTTTAACCTTTTCCCTTTCCCCATCTCCTTAATCCCCAGAATATTACTTTGTAAAAATATCATTCTCTAGCTAGATTGGTTAAAGGCGGAAAAAGTTGTTGTGACAACGATGTAAACTTGATGTCAGCAGCAAACCCCAAGTAATTTGTCCACCCTAAATTAATAAATTTTGTTACAGCTTATGAACCCTGCCCTAACACAAATTGGCGCTCAAATGTCCAACCTGACTGGCGTCAGAGCAATCATGAAGGATATTATTGAAACATTACGAGCCGGTTCAGGGCAGCAGTTTATTAATTTGAGTGCTGGGAACCCGTTGATTTTACCGGAGGTAGAACAGTTATGGCGGGATTGCACTGCACAGCTTTTGGCGAGTCCAGAATATGGTGAAGTGGTTTGTCGCTATGGTTCAAGCCAAGGCTATGCACCATTAATTGAAGCGATCGCCAACGACTTTAATAAACGCTACGGGTTAAAATTGAGCGATCGCAATATCTTTATCACTCCCGGCAGTCAAACCCTTTATTTCTACGCCGCAAATACCTTCGGTGGCTACACCAACAGCGGCGAATTAAAACAAATCGTTTTGCCCCTGAGTCCTGATTACACTGGTTACGGCGGTATTTGCTTGGAACCAAAAGCTTTAGTCGCCTACAAACCCACCCTAGATATTGATGCAGCTGCCCACCGGTTTAAATATCGCCCAGATTTTAGCCAAGTGACGATTACTGAAAACACAGGATGTGTCATCTTCTCTCGTCCCTGTAATCCCACTGGTAATGTCCTGACTGATGAGGAAGTGAAAAAGATTGCTGCCTTGGCTTCAGTTTACAATTCACCCGTGCTAATTGACTCGGCTTATGCGCCTCCATTTCCGTCATTGAACTTTACAGAAATGACCCCGGTGTTTGGCGATAATATTCTCCACTGTATGAGTTTATCCAAAGCCGGATTACCAGGAGAAAGAATTGGTATTGCCATTGGGGATGAAAAGTGGATTGAGGTGCTAGAGTGTTTCCAGGCAAACGCGAGTCTGCATTCTTCACGTTACGGTCAAGCGATCGCAGCCTTAGCAATTAATTCTGGTGCATTAGTGGAAATTTCCCAAACTGTGATTCGTCCCTTCTATCAAAATAAATTTACCGTTTTAGAAACCAGCTTAGAACAAGCAATGCCCAAGAATTTACCTTGGTTCCTCCATCGCGGTGAAGGAGCTATTTTTGCTTGGTTATGGCTAGAAAATCTACCCATCACCGACTGGGAATTTTACCAAGAATTGAAAAAAGTAGGTGTCATTACTGTCCCTGGAAGTACCTTTTTCCCCGGTTTAGAGGAAGAATGGGCGCACAAGCACCAATGCCTCCGTATCAGCCTCACCGGCAGCAATGAAGAAATAGCCATTGGTATGCAACGTTTAGCTAAAGTAGCCGAAGAAGCTTATCAGCGTACAGCTGTAAGTGTGTGATGAGTTAGGAGTTAGGAGTTAAGAGTTATTATTCTTCTCCTACTCCTGTGCCCCATGCCCAATGCCCAATGCCCAATGCCCAATGCCCAATGCCCAATGCCTAATGACTAATGACTGGCTAGAAATTGGTAAGATTGTTGCACCTCAAGGATTATCTGGGGAGTTACGGGTTTATCCTGACTCGGATTTCCCAGAACGGTTTCAAGTACCGGGAAAACGCTGGTTGTTGCGTCCTGGGGAGACGGAACCGCAACCGATAGAGTTATTGGCAGGACGTTATGTTGAAGGGAAAAATTTATATGTCATCAAATTAGCTGGGGTGGAAAATCGCAATCAAGCTGAGGAGTTGCGCGGTTGTAAGTTGATGGTGCCAGCAAGCGATCGCCCCCAATTAGGCGAAGATGAATATCATGTCCTTGATTTGATTGGTTTGGAAGTATTTATGCAAGCTTCTGGCGAACTTGTGGGTACGGTGGTAGATATCATCCCTGCTGGCAATGATTTGTTAGAAGTAAAATTGCATTCATCTTTTAGTAATGACAAAGCACAAAAGACTGTTTTGATTCCCTTTGTAGAAGCGATCGCCCCAGTGGTAGACTTGCAAACAGGTCGCATTGAAATTACACCACCAGATGGATTATTGGAAATTAATAATTAGTTAAATTTTGAACGCTGGAAAATGACCCAAGCTTTACCAAAAATCGTAATTTTTGCAGAATTTGTCCACTGGAAACCAGACTCAGTTGTGAATAATATAGGTGTTAACTGTTGACTGTTAAACGTTGACAGTAAACAAACTTTGTGAATTCTGGCTCCTGAGTCCTGAATTCTGTTTTGATAAACATCCATCAAAAGAAATATCAAAAAAATTATGATACATATAAT
>NZ_JACKZU010000529.1:0-3970 GCF_014222165.1 Nostoc sp. 2RC | reverse complement strand
CTCACCCGAACTGCCCCAGCCACTCCCCCCACCAGCAGAACTACTTCCACCCTCTGCCCCAACTCCCACACCAGCAGAACCACTCCCTGGCAACTTTCCTCAAACTATTATTGTTGAACGGTTTGAAGTTATTGGTAGCACAGTCTTCAGTGCTGAAGAGTTAGCTCAAGCCACTGCTGAATTTACCAAACGACCGATCTCACTGACCCAAGTGTATCAAGCACGTTCTAAAATTACTGATTTATATGTCAAAAATAGTTATATTACCTCTGGTGCATATATACCACCCCAAACAATCCAATCCGGTGTCATAAAAATTCAGGTGGTTGAAGGTAAGTTAGAGGATATCAAAATTACAGGAACTCGTCGGATCAACCCTAGCTATATTCGTGGTAGGTTATCTGTAGCTACCTCGCAAACTCTGAATCGGCAGCGTCTGTTAGAAGCACTGCAACAGTTACAACTCAATCCTTTAATTGAAAGTTTTAGTGCAGAACTTTCTGCGGGTTCACGCGTTGGCTTCAGTCTTTTGGAGATAAAAATTTCTGAGCGTTCATTTATGGCGCAAGATAGCTCCAAGCAATCGACTCCTTCAAATAGTTCATTTGTGATGACTGGTCGGGGTGGTTTGGCACCTAGCCCAACAGATGTACTTACCAGTGATGCAATCTTGATAGATTGGATAAATTTGCATTCAGATTCTCTTTTGCAGCAAAGCAAGGTATTATACGATGCCGGACGTTTTGCAGAAGCAGTGCAGATATTGCAGCAGGTAGTCCGCAAATATCAGCAAGGAGGGGACAGTCTTAAACTGGCTATTACCCTGAGCAATTTATCCCTCTCTTACCAACAAATTGGAGCATGGACTCAAGCACAGCAAGCAATTACAGAGAGCTCAAATTTGCTCAAAGGACAAGACAACAAGCAAAATTTGCAAGTATTTGCCCAATCACTAGATATTCAAGGTCGTCTCCAACTGACAATGGGACAGTCCGAGGCGGCTTTGTCAACTTGGCAGCAGACGCAAGAAATTTACAAGCAAGCAGATGATAAAAGTGGCGTGGTGCGATCGCTAATCAATGAAGCACAGGCGTGGCGAACCCGAGGATTTTACCCTCGATCTGTCAAAATACTCGATCAGGTTAGTCAGACGTTAAAATCTCAACCAGACTCTATAGAAAAGACAGTGAGTTTGCGATCGCTCGGTGATACCCTTTTGGTATTAGGCGATTTGAAAAAGTCACACCAAGCGCTGGAAGAAAGTCTGATGATTGCTCGAAACCTGCAATCAAGCACTGATATTGGGGCTAGTCTGTTCAGCTTAGGGAATAATGCCCGTAAACAACTGCAAAAGGAACAGGCGATCGCCTATTATCAACAAACAGTCAAAGTATCTCCCTCACCCCTGATCAAAGTCCAAGCGCAATTGAATCACCTGGACCTACTCATTGAAGATCAACAATGGGCAAAGGTTCAAACTCTGTTGCCGTTGATTGAGTCCCAAATCGACAAACTCCCCCTCAGCCGTGCTAGTATTTACGCTCAGATTAACTATGCACAAAATATCGCTAAAATCAATAGTGGCGTATTGCAAGTATCCAGCCATAATTCCTACTCAAGATTCAGCACGAAAGACTCAGCAGTATTACTCGCCAGCGCCATCCAGCAATCCTGGAATTTAGGCGACAAGCAAGCAGAGGCTTATGCTTTAAAGAGTTTAGGCGGCTTGTACGAAGAAACCGGGCAGTGGTCAGAGGCAAAAGACCTAACTCTGCAAGGATTAGCTTTGGTGCAGAGCAGCAATGCACCAGAAATTACTTACACCTTAGAATGGCAGTTAGGTAGATTGCTTTGGAAACAAAAAGATATTAATGATGCGATCGCCGCTTACGATGCTGCTCTGGATACTCTCGTGTCTCTCAGGAGAGATTTAGCGGCACTCAATCAAGATGCACAATTCAATTTCCGGAATAGTATTGAACCGGTCTATCGAGAGTCATTAGAGTTATTGCTGCAATCTCAAGAAGAAATACATACAAATATATTATACAAAGTACCTAACCGAATTGATCAGTTGCGGCTAGCGGAATTAGATGACTTATTCCAAAAACTTGATCTGCGAAATGAGTCATTAACATGCTACTTCCCAGAATATGAGGTGTCTAAAACTGCCATTTTTTATATAATTAATCTTCCTGGAGAACTCCAAGTAATTGTCAAAACTCCTAACCAAACCCTGCGGCATTATAGTACTAAGATTTCCCAAGCAGAAATAGAAAAAGTTATTATAGAACTGCGAAAAAATCTTGCCAATCCTGCTGCAACGAAAGCAATCCAAATCCAATCCCAAAAAATATATAATTGGTTAATTCAACCAATAGAATCTGAATTAAAGCAACAAGGAATTAATACACTTACTTTTATAGTAGATGGCGCCTTAGCAAATATCCCAATGTCGGTTCTTTATAACGGTAAACAGTATCTTGTAGAAAAATATTCAGTCGCTTCTATCCCATCTTTATATTTATACCCTTGTAAGAAACGACCACATTTAATAAAAAATCAAATCAAAGTATTGCTTGCTGGATTGACAAAACCACCTATAAAGTTCTCAAAATTTTCTACAATGCCAGCAGTAGAATCTGAATTAAATAAAATTGCATCCATAGTACCGAGCCAATTACTTTTGAATGAAAGTTTTACTCGCTCAAAGCTGAAATATCTGGTTAATCAAATGCAATTTTCAGTTATTCATTTAGCTACTTATGGGCAATTTAGTTCCCGTGCTGAAGATACTTTTCTTTTGGCTTCAGATGGACTTATTAATCTTCAAGATTTTTATAATATTTTGAGACCTAACGATTCAAAAAAATTTAGTCCAATTGAGTTAGTTGTCCTTAGCACTAGCCAGACTGCTGCTGGAGATAGTCGTGCAGCCCTCGGTCTTGCTGGAGCATCTGTAAGATTTGGAGCAAGAAGCACTTTAGCATCTCTTTGGTTTATTGATAACAAAGCTACTGAGCTTTTAATGAATCGCTTTTATCGGGAGTGGATTACTACTGATGCGACAAAAGCTGAAGCACTTCGTCGCGCTCAAGAATCTTTATTACGCGATCCTAATTATAATAGTCCAGCTTTTTGGGCATCATTTGTTTTACTAGGAGATTGGCGTTAGTCTCTATACAATTTTAGTTGAGTGTCGTTGGAAGGATAAGATTGCCTGACTCAAATTAAAGTAAAAGCCTGCGATTGCGGCAAACAATTCCTTTAAGTCATACACTTCACCTTGAAATGACGTGAATTTTTGGTCACACTATGGTTCACAATTTGTCATGCAATGGGTAAAATCACAATGATTGAAGAGAATCAACAAGTCAAAATGATTATTTATAGGCTACTTCTGGAAAATCCTTACTCATAGCAAACTTCAATCTAACTAAAAATTATTAATTTTGTAAACAATAGCGCGATTGCGCCACTGGGAAATGAACCTTTAGGCGTAACTGCCATGACCTTCAATCCCAGACAAACAACCATTAAATTTCTTAGACAAATAGGCTTTACCACCGGAACCAAAATATGGCTTAGGATTTCTTGGGACTTGCCCATAGAAATGATGCCTGAAAACTGGAATAATTACTGCCGCAATGGTCAATTTGTCTACTCCCACTACATTCTCTGCGGTAAAATCACCCAGCAAGGATTTCAACTATACTGTTGCACTTATGGAGGTCGAGATAAACAGGGCAACACTTGCTGGCGACTGACACCTAGACGCTATGCTGATGGTTGGGCATTGGCATTTAAAATGTCATATCTTGGTGCTACAGTCAGTTTTTACCCTAACCAACCAGACAGGGGCATCAGCAATCAGCACGTTAGTCAATGCCAATTGTGATTTTACCCCCCGCATGACCAAATTTTGAACCATAGCGTGACCAAAAATTAACGTAATTTCAAGGTTTTGAGC
>NZ_JACKZU010000052.1:0-29589 GCF_014222165.1 Nostoc sp. 2RC | reverse complement strand
GTTTGTATCAACCTTAAGTGGACGCTACCACATTTTCATGCTTGGCGGTGAAATTTTTTTCATTGGGACTGCCTTCTGCCTTCTTCACGTTTTTACCTACTATTATCAAAAATAAAAATCATGGAAATTTATCTTGTTTACGCTAATGCTATTAACAACAGCAATAAATTCTGGTCAGCGAAAATTGAAGAAAACAACTTAATAGTACAGTGGGGTAGAGTAGGTTATAATCCCAAAACTAAAACGCATAGTTTCACTAATTCTCAACAAGCTATCAACAAATACAATAATTTGGTTTACGAGAAAAAATCCAAAGGTTATCAAGAGAGTCAGCCTCAAGTTGATTCTTGCAGCATTGGAGATATCAGAAGGGCGTTGCAAATCTTAAATACTCTGCGTCCTTATGTAGCCAACAAAAACTTTAATCCTGGCTACATTGAATCACTGAATAATTATTTGAAACTCGTGCCAACGCCACTAGGAATGCAGATTGATCCGCGCACTGTTTACCGAACAGTTGAAGATGTAGACCACCAGATTCAACTGCTAAACTCACTGCTGTCTACTGAACAATTGCAGCAGTCAAAAGATGATTCTAGCGAGAAAGTTGTTAGTATGAAGTCAATCAGCAAGAATTTCTGGCGAGTGGTTTAGCGTAATTTGCAGTATAGAAGGAGTAAAACTATGGCAAAAATAATTGTTAGCTCTTGGGAATCAGAGGGGTATGGACATAATTCTCATAATGATGAACAAATACATCCTCAATACTTAAAAATTAGAGAAATATGTGAACAATTAGGAATTGATATCCCAGAAATGGACACACAAATTACATCTCTTTACACAAGAACAGAGATTATTGCGGATGAGGTGGTATTAGATTATGTAGAACCAATTTACCGTAGTGATGCAGATGGATTTTCCCCATATCAATTAGATCCAAGCGATTACATCAATGCAGAATAAATAATCATATTCCTCAGTTATTTATTTGGCTGGGGAGTATAGTTAAAAGTTTTCAGTAACAGCTAAGCTGAATTTCTAGAAGTTTTAACCCTCCTTGCGGGAAGTCCCCCAGTGTAGTGAAAAGGAACTGGGGGATGAAAGCAAGGGCAGGATCTAGTTAGCTGCGCGGAGAATCTTGCTGCTTGATATATTTCTTCAAAACATCAAGCGATACTCCGCCACTGGAATTGACAAAGTATGAGCTAGACCAAAAAACAGGTTTCCAGTAGTATTTGTCAACATGAGACTTGAACTCCTTGCGAATTAGTCTGCTTGATGACGATTTTAGGACTTTTACAAACTCAGAAATATGATTGTCTGGAGACAGATTGACTAATAAATGAACATGGTCTTCTTCTCTACGAGACGCTACGCGAACACCGTTGAACTCAATTAAAATACTTTTTTGTTGTTCACAGAGATCCGTGAAAATTGCTTGCAACAAGCGTGAGAATTTCAGAAGTAATCACCTTGCGTCGATACTTAGTTACCAACACAATATGTAAGTGAATGCAAAATACCGCGTGAGAACTCCTTGTGAGTAAGCGTTGCACTGGATGTTAAGTGAATGGTATGATGACACCCATGATAGTAACACGTAGAACTACCTTTCGCTTATATCCAACTAAATCTCAGGAGTCGAAACTGCATTATTGGCGACGACTTCATAAAGATTTATTCAACGCCTGTCTTTACCACAGAAAGACAGAATATCAGCGTTTTGGTAATTCTATTAGTTACTATGATCAGCAAAATATTCTGCCAGATTTCAAAGAATGTTGGCATGAATATAAAGAATTAGGTTCACAAGCTTTGCAGGCAACTGTAAAGCGTCTTGACTATGCCTTTCAACGTTTTTTTAGTAGATTAGGTGGATACCCAAAATTCAAGTCTGCGCGACATTATCGTGGTTGGACTTACCCTGGAATAAGTGGATGGAAGGCACATACAACAGGCGATAACGGCTATCTAGAATTGTCTAATCTAGGACAGATTCAGATGAGGGGTAAAGCTAGAACTTGGGGTACACCAACGACTTGTACAATTATTTGGAAACAAGCTAAATGGTATGCCTCAATTACTGTAAACTGTGAATCAAAACGAGAAACTAGCACTGGTGCTATAGGTTTAGATTTTGGTACTTATCACGCTGTTGCTTGTTCAGATGGAACAATAATTGATAATCCAAAATTTTTAGCCAACACCCAACAAAAAATAGAGCAAGCATCTAAGAAATTGCGGCGCAAACGTGCGCCTAACTTCAAAAAGAAAATTAAAGCATCTAAACGTTGGAGAAAAGCCAAGAAACAAATTAGTAAACTTCAAAGTAAAGTTACCAATCAAAGACAAGATTGGCAACATAAAGTAGCTGCACAGATAGTAAAGAATAATTCACTGGTAGCTAGTGAGAAGTTGAACATCAAGGGGATGACTCGTAAAGCCAAGAAGGGCAGTAAGAGAAAACATCAAAAAACAGGATTAAATCGGTCGCTGTTAGATGTTGGAATTGGTAACTTGATATCACTTATCAAATACAAACTTGATGAGTTTAATGGGGTATTTGTTGATGTACCTCTCAAGATTGCTCCATCTCAAACTTGTCCTAGATGTGGACACAAAAACAAAAAAGAGTTATCTGAACGTGTGCATAATTGTGAAGTTTGTAATTTTGTTGCTGACCGTGACGTAGCAGCAGCTATGGTAATGCTCAATTATGCTAAGGGGTTAGGAACTAGCCTCTCAAACGCTGATGCTAAACCTCTTTCTAAAACCCCACAGCATTGTGGAGGGTTTAGGAAAGTTCAGCAGGTGAAGCGTCAGAAACCTCGGACGTAGCGAAGCGAAGTCCGTAGGTAGTTCATAATAGTAGTTTTATGGAAATCAAAACAATCTCTGTCACCTATTAAAGAAAATTCAATTTAGGTGATTATAAGTCAGTAGAGATAGGCTGTTCACTCTGGAGACAAATTGACCCATAAGAAGATGCACAAGGGGCTAGAGAATTTTTGTTTAAACAAGCCAAAGTTTCTGCCCTTGATTAAAACTTCGGCTTATCAAATGGGTAAGTATAAGCAACAACACTCAAGTATTAACAATCAAAATAATTTAGAGAACTGAAGAATGAAAACGCATTTGGGCGATGTGCTGCATTACTTGGGTGAAGTGGTGGTTGTCTTGAGCCTTTTGTGGAAGTTAGGATAACGAGCGAGGAAGTATCTTAAGTTACTCTTGAGTTTGCTGCTGTTCTAATTGTTGCACTTGTTCCACTGATAAGCCAGTTAACTTAGCAATTAAGTCAACACTCATACCCTCAATCAGCATATTGATAGCAATTTGACGGGCTTTTTCATCGCCGCCTTCGGTCTTGATTGATTGATAAACTACTGACTCACGCATGGTATTCCTTTGATTGAAACAAAAGTATATTGCTTATTCGGATTGCTCAACGTCTGTCATAACCAAACTTTGCACCTGTTCGATTGTCAATCCAGTGACTTTAGCCACCATTTCGACGGGCATATTTTCTTTTAGAAGGTTAACAGCAACACGGCGAACACCTAATTCAATCCCTTCTTCTTTACCTTCGCTCAGAATTGATTGATAAATGACTGACTCTCGCATAATGTCTTTCCTAAATAAACGCACAATCACTTCTTGATCTAATACTAACCCAGCTAAGATTGCAGCAGCAGCAGAAATATTGCTCTGTGTCCGTCTTTCACTAATTTTATCAACAGCCGCCGCCACAAGTTGTAGTGTACTAGCCTTATTCTCAGTCGCGCTTAATACAGCAAAGGGCAACAGCCCTGGAGTTCTTAGAAATATTTCTGATGGTTGTTCCCACAAACGAATTACATCAAACTCATGCCTCATTTTTCCTGTTGTAAATGTGAGTTGATACACTTTCTCCGACGTGGTTTTATCCAAGTAAATCACAAATTGATATATTTGTTTATTGGGAAAACGACGATATATCCGCAAGTAGTAATCAGCCATACGAAATGGCATATTTTCATCAGGCTCGGTTTGAAACTCTATGTGGAGAACAACTTCATCTGATTGCAACATGATTAAAGCATCGGCCCGAATTGGTTCTATTGATAGTTCTGTCGGGCTTAACTTAGTTAAAGTGATGGGTTTACCTAACAACCAAGTTGCAAAATCAGGAGAATACAATTCAGCAATTAATTTACAAGTATTATCGAACATCATTCATTATTTAGTTAAGTTTCATGGCAGACTTTAATTACTTGAAATCAGTTATAATAATCAATTATAAACGATTATTCTTGATAATTTTAAGAATTCATTTAGTAGAGAATAGCTTCGCTGAAAACCATTAAAAAATTGAATAAATTTGTATGGAAATCAAAACAATCTCCGTAACTTACCACAGAAAATTTAATCTTGGTGACTTTGAATCGGTAGAACTAGGCTGCTCATTATGGGGTCAAATCGAGCCAGAAGAAGATGCAGAAGGCGCAACACAGTTTCTTTTTGAGCAAGCGAAAGCGTCTGTAAAAGAAGCAGCAATGCCGTTAATTAAGGCATCTAGTCATCAAATGAATAAAGCTCGAATGTACAAACAATCTGCACAAAATAATACTACTGATAAAGGAGAGAATTTCTAATGAACACTGAAATTAAACTAGGCTTAGGTAATCCACCACTACCCGTTTACTTGTACGTTAAGAAGCTAGAAATCAACGGTCAAGTTTATGGTTGGTATAACTTTGATGTTGCTCTCGATAAACAAACTCCTATACCCCAGAGAGCATTAACGGGTTATATTAGCGAAATACAACTGACAGATAAAGATTACAAAGGCAAAGACAACCTGAAACTAGATATATTCATCTTGGCAGATGAACTTTATGTCGTTAGAAGCGGGATAGAGACTAACTTTACTAAGTCTTTCTTACTCGCCGCATCAGTTGTCGAGGATTTCTCTAGACCTGTGACAATTGTTGCTAATCCTGGAGAGGAAAATGTTGTGTTCTGCGCCTTGTATGATGCTTTAGCCAAAACTAAAATTCGTAGAGATTGGGATGCCAACGCTGACTGGGCAGGACTAATACAGCAGATTCAGTCAAAATTATCCACCAGTCCTAAATATAATTTGGATGAGGATGAAAATGATAATGCTGTTCTACAAACACCCTCTCCAAGTAAACCAAAACCTGCTGCGGTTCATCCACAAGACTTGAGAATTAAACAAGTCCGCACATTGACAAATTATCCAGTGGACTTAATTAAAGAGTGGCTGCAATTTCAGAATGTGTCATTCCCTAGTGAACTTCCTGTATCTGTGGTCGATAAACTAGTGAGAGACATTTGCTTTGCTTGGGCAGCGGACAAGGTTGATTCCAATACTGCCACCAGTTCATACCAGCAGCAGGTGTTGGGTGCAGTTGCGAATGGCACACCTGAGATAGAAGCCATCCGGCAATGGATGAATTATGTTGCGGGGCTGAAAACTCCAGCAGCTATTCGATAGAAATCAAAAGCAGCCCGCGTTGGCTGCTATATTTTTTCAACTATGAGAAAAAAATGCCAAGAATTAACTTAAACAAAGTAATTGAATTACTTCAACAAAATTCGCTTACACAAGGAACACTTGAATTCAAAGATGATGACTGGCGCAATTGGAGAATAGAGTTAAACGTTGAATATTTTCCAGCAGATGATAGCATTCCAGAAGCAGAACTAACTGAAGATGATTATGAGGAAGTACCTCGCTGTGATCTCCAGTGTGTAGATAATTGTTATCTCCAGTTCACGAGTTTTGTAAGTGACTACAAAGAAGCTTTATTGGATTGTTTAGAACGAGCAGAATTAATCAAAAACTAACCATGAACGCTGAAGACTTTGAATCAGATTTTGTAGATTTTTACGTTGATTTTGGGTATCGTGCAGACGGGATATTGCCCGATGGTATAAACCCTGCCTCTCATCTTGAATCAGAGGCGGGGTTAGACAGTCTTGCTGCAATTGCTAGAGAACACGCTGTTTCTTGCTGCTATTTTGTAGTTCTAACATGGCGAACTTTGACTGTAGGTTCTTATCCCTGTACAGAAGAAGAATACCAAAATCAACTTGTCCCTGAAACAGTTATCACAGCAGCTACAAATTACCAACCATCAGAAAATATATGGAAAAATTAGCCCAAAAAATAGAACTCCGAGTTCAAAAACTGGAGACAAATCTAGAGCTAACATACTCAGACATTTTCACCACAGTTTGTCAAGAAACCAATCTAAATTCTTTGGCTCTTGAGGAAGTTTTGGGATGTGATTGTCCACACGGATTAATAGGTTTTATCAAAGAGTTGAATGAATCGGAGGTTTCTGATTATCTCAACAAATAAGACCGATATCAATATTAGGAGTAAACACAATGACAAATAAAAAGTGGGCGGTAAAAAGATTAACTATCAATCTTGCTTCACAGGAGGCACAAACTTTAGATAACTATTGCAATACAACTGGTAGACCTGCAACTGATGTGATTCGGGAGTTAATCAGAAAACTAGGTGCGAATATATAGGGTTACTTCATGAAAGAACAAATCTTAAATACTTTGAAAGCAAATCCTCAAGGGTTGACAGTACAGCAAGTAGTTGAACAATTGCGGTTGACTAACTCAAAAGTTTCTCCTAGAGGTGTTAGAGAATTAATCAACCAAATGTTTGATGCTCAGTTCTGAATTCTTCTTCATAAAGTAGCTGGTGAAATTTATTGTCGTCATTCTATTTTATTTTACTGTTGACGCTAGAATAGATAAACGCTCATTTAGACAAGAATATAAACCTGATATTTGAATTCAAAAAAGCCATTAACCTTACCCAGAAGTAGCGAACATTACAATGGTTCAATTCGCACCAAAACTTTTAAGTGTTGAAGAATTTATTGTTCATTATGGCGATAATGAACGTTATGAATTAATTGATAGTGAATTAATTGAGATGGAACCAACAGGGCCGCACGAGCAAGTATCTGCTTTTATTGGGCGAAAATTGAATGTAGAAATTGACCGTCAAGAAGTATCCTATTTTATCCCCCCTCGATGTTTAATTAAACTTTTAGGAACAAATACAGCTTTCCGTCCTGATGTAATTGTATTAGACCAAACTCAGCTAATTAATGAACCATTATGGCAGCAATCACCCATAATTACATTAGGAAACTCCATTAAGCTGATTGCTGAAGTTGTTAGTACGAACTGGCAAAATGACTATGCTCGTAAAGTTGAAGATTATGCTCTGTTAGGAATACCTGAGTATTGGATTGTTGATTATCTGGGTATTGGAGGTAGAGAGTATATTGGCAAACCCAAACAACCGACAATCACTATCTGCAAATTAGTAGAAGATGAGTATCGCAAACAATTGTTTCAAAATAATCAGCAACTTATTTCTTCAGTCTTTCCTAACTTGCGATTAACAGCGCAACAAATATTTGCAGCCGGACAGCCTACTATTTAATTGTTTGCTCTTGCAATAACCTCTGCCACAATATTGTGTAACGCTGCCGATCGTTTGTAGTCTCCACAGCCAAGGATATCGGTTTTTTGGAGCCAATTAAGATCGCTTAGATCTTGCACGGCTTATCCCGGTGTAAAACAAATTCCCTGACAACATCATATAACATTGCATCTACAGTGGTTTCCATCACCATCGGCTACTCTCAGCCAATAGGGTAGGAAGCGTTAAACTGTTGGTGGAGCAAACTGAGCAATAACTTCGGCTCCTGTTAAATTTTTGGTTTTATTTGAAAAACAGTAATACCCAGGTTTTTCATCAATAAATATTTGATGATCGAAGACAAAATCTGGCGACTGCTCAAATAGCCCCACAGGGATGAAGTGCTGGTTGTTTTGTTTTAATCTATAAAATAGGTGAGTACCACATTGCTTGCAAAAGGCTCGTTCAGCCCATTCAGACGAATTAAATGTCGTAATATTTTCTTGACCTTCAAACGAGACTTCACTTCCGCAATCGACTACCAACAACGGACCACCTCCCCATTTTCTACACATTTGGCAATGACATCCGCCAATGTTTTTACTCACTGTCTTGACCGAGATACCGATCGCTCCACACAAGCAGTGTCCTTTGCCTTGATGTTGCTCAGACATATTACTTTCCCAGATTGCGAGATGAAATCACCCAAAAATGGCTAGCACACAGCTAGATATTGATTTATCTTATATATTAAAGACAAGTGATGCTTGCAGATACATTGTTAACAAAATTACTTACTTACCTTTGAGTTTATCTAAAAATAGCTACAACGAATAGTGCAACATAGATCGTTGACAAAATACATAGTAAAGTTAGCAGGAGTTTGGCTTTTAGTTAAAGATAGCTCCTCCTTTTAAAACTAAATCAGGGATATGAAAATTAAAATAGCGTTGGCTAAAATAGGTTAACTTCAGATGAAAATAAATTATTTCGGTATTTTTCTGTTATTTTTCATCATCATAGCCTAACGTCTTGGAGTTTTTTTCATGACATACACCCCGCCAAAAATACTGAGCTTTGATAATTTTATAACTGAATACGGGGACAATACGCGTTACGAACTAATTGATGGAGAGTTAAGGGACATGGAACCTACAGGCCCTCACGAAGCTGTGGCAGGGAATATTGCAGGTAGAATCTTTGTCGAAATTTTTCATTCTAATTTTAATTGGATAGTACCAAAAACCTGTTTGATTAAGCCGCCTGCTGCTGAAGCTACAGCTTTGCGTCCTGATGTGATTGTTTTAGATAAAGAACAATTGGCTAATGAACCTCTTTGGCAAAAACAACCGATTATTTGTAACGGCAATACAATTAAGCTGGTTGCTGAAGTTGTCAGTACTAATTGGCAGGATGACTATGCTAGGAAAGTAGAAGAATATGCTTTTCTTGATATACCCGAATATTGGATTATAGACTTCCGTGGATTGGGTGGTTTGCAATTTATTGGTAATCCGAAACAACCTACCTTCACCATCTGCCGACTAGTTAATGGTGTATATGAACAACGCCAATATCGTCTAGGAGATCCGATCTCATCTTATTTGTTACCTAATTTACGGATGAAACTCGACGATATTATGGCAACTTAAGAATTTATAGACAAAATGAACTATACTGCCATTATCAAATCGGCTGCAACAACCTCTGCCACAACCGTGTGTACCTCTGCTGGTCATCTGTGGTTCTTACAGCCAAGGAGATCGCTTTGTTTGAGCCAACCACAATGGCTAATTTTCTGGCACGAGTCAAGCCCGTATAAAATAGGCGATCATGTAATGCTGCATTTGGCACTCTCCATAGCTAAAAGCTGGGAGATTCTTGCATCTTAGGGATTCCAACGAATTTACCCTCAGCAAGCATCTTGACCGTATGCCCTACGGCTGCAAGTCCCCTCTGGAGAACTACCTGCGCCGCCGCCACATCCCTATCGGTGGTGTAACCACAATTTGAACAAACATGAGTACGTTGTGATAGTTCCTTCTTACCTGTCTCGAATCCGCAACTAGGACAAATCTGGCTTGTTTTGCGACTATCTACTTTCTGAAAATAGACACCACGCTTAAAGCAAGTCTGTTCCAGAATCTTGAAGAATTGACCAAACCCAGCATCTAAACAGTGCTTGCCCAACATCCCACGAGATAACCCTACTAGGTTCAAATCCTCAACAAATACCATCCCTACATTGTTACAGATTTGGTGAGACAGTTTCGAGTGCCAATCTTTGCGGCAACGAGCAACGTACTCATGCAGTTTTGCTACCTTCTTTTGAGCTTTCTTCCAGTTGTTCGAGCCAATACGTTTTCGAGAGACGCGCTGTTGCAGCAATTTCAGCTTGCGTTCGGCATCTACAAAAAACCTCGGACGTTTGACAGTTAAACCGCTAGAGGTAGCAATAAAATTTGTTAAGCCTACGTCAATTCCTAGTGCTTCACCTTGTGGCGTTGGCTGGGGTACAGATACATCCCATTGCAATATTAACATCACATACCAACCAGAAGCACGTTTAACAATACGAGCTTGTTTGACAGTAGCACTGTCAGGTATTTCTCGTGATTGATAAAATTTTAGCAAGCCAATTTTAGGAAATTTAATTTTTCCTTTTTGGATTGGATTAACCCCTAACTGTGAAAACGCAAAAGAGCGCATCTTCCCTGGTTTTTTAAATCTAGGAAAACCGTGTTTTTGTTCCCACATTGCCATAAAAGCATTTTCGAGTCGTTTCAGTGTTTCTTGTAAAACTTGTGCTGAAACTTTCTTGAGTTCAGGATATTTCTTTTTGGCTTGAGTTAATCTTTCGGATTGGTTAAAATAGGTTGGTCGTGGTGTATCAGCAGGAATTATGTACTCAGAATGTAACGAACAAGCATTAATCCGACAAGAACGAGATTTAATCCAATCTTTACGCTCACACAGCGCATAATTATAAACACGGCGACATTGTTCTAACCAGTCTTCAAATATGCCAATTTGGGCGCGAGTAGGTTTAAGCTTAAATTCGTAAGTCAGATGAAACACTTGAACTACCTCCGAGTTCTTTTTAATTTTTGATTAACCAACTAAATACCTGACAAGGAGCGGATCTATCGCTGCAATTCGATGCCTAATTGATTTTGGAGGATTATTAAAAAACTGTTTTAAATCTCGGCTTTTGACTTGGTAACAATGAACAGAGCGTTTTTTCGCTTTTAACCAACCTTGCCTTACCCAATAAAGAATAGTGGTTGGATGTAGGCAAAGATTTCTAGCAATTTCTCTGCAACTGTAGTTATCGAGAACTGGGCGTGTAGAATACCCCAAAGAACGTAACTTTCTCTTAACTGCTGATATTGTGCGATGATAACCCCGTCTTTTAAGCCGAAAAACAATTTGTTCTGGGGTGTATAATTCTCCCATTTCGTGCAAAGTTGCTAACTCATTTTCACCCCATTTAATGCTCATGATTCAATCTCCCTTCTTTTCAGGCAAGTAACCTTAATATTTTTGTGTGGCGACTCAAAGCTGAATCGCCATTATTGGTGTTCAATTACCTTCTTTTACTCGGCACAACCACCTGATTCTGCGGCTGTAAAGATACCCGTGCCTCTGCTTCCGAAACGGCTGGTAGTGCAGGTCTAATCTCTGCATTTAAAGACCATCTTTCGTAAGTCTCGTTCGTAACCCAGTGAAGTGTTGCCCCAGACTCCGCACCCGACCGAATCATCTCGGCAGCAACGAGAGCGTCCTTTTCAAAATCAGACTGCGGGTTGTGGTACGACCACTGAATAAACCAGTACGTCCCAAGCGCACCTTCTACCTTCTGGAACTCGGCGCAGAAGATGTAGTTTTTCAACACCGAAGCGATCGCCTCATAGCAAAACTCTTTCGGATCTCCCGGCATCCCATCCTCACACCACTGCCCAAACGCACGATGGGCGAAGTGATTGTACAGTCCAGCGAAACTGTCTTTGCTGCGGCGGTGCATCAAAAACGAAAGCAGCATCGATGCTGGCCCTTTAAACTGGTCTTTGAGTCCACCTGCAACGGGAATCACCCACAATTCGGTGAATGGCTCGTTGGTAAAGTTTTCGTTGATGGTGAGTAAGCGGTCTGGGCGTGAGATGGCGATCGCAAAATCGGCTTTGTTACCTTTGAGATAACCACCCTGCTGTGCTTCCAAAATTGTCAGTTTTGGAGGACAATCGAGAAGAAATTGCCCGTATTCCTTAGCGCAGTTCGCTTGTAGTTTTGGTTGGCTGGGTGGAATAAGAAAGACGCTGTTGTTAATGGTGATAGTTTCCATGATTGTGAATTTCTAGGGTTTACGTGAAGTGGTTGTATTGCAGTGAATGACAAAGCTTGTGTTAAGGGAAAATGTTCGATGTGATGTCAAATTTTTGGATGTCCTCTAACCCCGATTGCAAGTAATCAAGTGCAGTTTGAGCATCGCCAACGGTTAAATCAGGCTGATACTCAAGCGTTAAGAAATCTGGGTGTTTAGCAATCTCTTTGAGAATGAACTGTGCTGCATCAATTAATGAGTGTAAATTGGGTTCGGATATTGAAAACTGCTGTTGTTTCTCGCTGGGTGTTTCGTTCTCAGCAGTAGATTTAGTTGTTGCTACAGTTATAGGAATTGCTTTGAGTTCAGACTTGAGCAGTTCAAGAAGGCGCGAATAGCTGTCAATTTCTGCTTGTATTTGCGTTCTTAATTCCTGTGGAGTCAGTAGTTCTAATTCACCTTCAATGCGGTGTTCTTCGTCTTCACGATTTTTGTCAGGTAGTAAAATATAACGCCAGCCTGCACCGTATTCGTCGGCTAGATATGTGTCTTCGGCGTAATATTTGAGTCCTATAATTTGTCCCCGTTCTGTTCGCTGCCCAAAAGTAAATCGAGGGTATTGCCATCCCTTTGGAATTGAGATTGTGGGTTCCATTGTTTTAGTTGGTGAATAAAAAAATGATTGGATGAGGAGCCAGAATTTTTGTGATTTCTAGCTCCTGAATTCAAAGTTCTGATTTACGCCGCCACGAACTCCGCACTATCGAGCAGTTCCTTCAATTCCCCAGATGGCATCTGCTCAAGCGGTCTGTACTGCAAGTATTCGTCAAGAGCCGTACACTCCGGCAGGTCTTCTCTAAAGAGCCACCAAACCGCGTCTGATGCTGAGTCACACAAGACTTGCTGTTGATGAGCGTCCGAAGTGCGGGTGAACCACCAGTTCCCGTTCGTCTGTCCTACTTCGCCTAGCTTTTCGTCGCCTCTGTAAATCCCATCGTCTAGCAGTTCCAAGCCAAGGTTTTCACAAGCCTGGGCAATCTGCACCATTACCTCGTTACCAGTGGTGCAGGGTTCTACAAATGCTTCCTGTACTGGCAATAACCCCCCTTGATACTGCTGCTTGACGTAACTGTGACATCTTGCTGGAGTAGAATCTGTGAAGATTACCTCGTTGTTGATGATTACTTGCCAGTACGAGTTTTGCTGGTCGTCGTGGCTGTAGCTGACGCTGGCAACCAGTTCGCCGCCTACTAATGCTTCTTGCTCGTAGAAGGAAATTTCTGAGATAAACGGCACTTCTGGGACTTCCGTATGGGGTTGGGGGTTGAGTGTGCCGTCTTTGTAGTGCCAGCTAATGAAGCGGTAACACCATGCTTGGGTGTTGTGGCGGAACTTTTCTTCACCACTCACCATGACTACCCAAGGTTGTGTAATAAAGTCGCTGTAATCATAAGTGATGTATGCAACCAGCCATTTTCCTGCATAAACCTCGAAATGGTTGGGGTTGATTTCGACTGTGGTGAGAGGTTCGGGGGCGATGGTTTGGGCTTGGGTGCTGATGTAGTTGTCGAGTTCGGCTTGGGCTAAGAATTGCGCGTCAACTCGTTGCTGTGTATGTGCAATGTAGGTCATAATATTGATCTCCGAATAGGAAAAAGGCGATCGCAAACTTTCTCAGGGTGGGCGGTCGCTTTTGGTTTTTAAGAATTAACGTTGTGAGGAGTCACAACGCACTCACTCTAATTTGGCGTAGCCGTTATTTGAGGCTTAAAGCCAGCGAGATTTGATCTTTACTAAGACAAACACGGATGGTTGCAAAAGCTAGTTATTGATTGCTTCTGTTTATAGTGGGTATCTTAATGAGATTTGGTTGTCAAGGTTCACCTGAGCTATGCTTGCAAACTCTCTAACTGTTTAATTGCAGGTGATTTGCTTTGCTCTATACCCTTAATATTAGTACCCTCATTAGTAGTAGTCAATATGGTAGTAGTTACTTTCTGATAGAGATTTGTAATACTACTGTTGGTTGTACATAAGCCATGATAATACCAATAGATGTAAGTCCTATATGTTTACAACCAATGGTAGTACCCCTTATAATAGGAGCATTATTTGGAGAGGATGATTGTGTTTATTGCATTAAAAAAATTGAGAGAGGCTGCTGGTCTTTCTCAAAACGACCTAGCTAGAAAAACTGGTTATAGTCCTCAGTTCATCCAAAAAATTGAACAAAATAAGGTTAAGTCTCTAACTTTAGAAGCCGCAGCCAGATTTTGTGAAGCTCTTGATTGCAAGCCAGGAGACTTGCTTGAGGAGGGTGAGCCACCAAAAAAATTAGTGATTGACAAAGGGGCTGCCTTAAATGCTCACTCAGCAAAAGAAGCATCCCAAAGTCACAAGCGAAAATCAGACAAAAATTCGGAAGCTGATCTACTAAAAGCAGCCTAAAAATTGAGAGCGACCGCCCGCCGACCAAGCAATGCGATCGCCGACTCAGATTGTTGGGCGACAAAGTGAGCTAAATATATGCTGACACATTTTTGGTGTAACCCAAAGATCAGTATGAGTGTTCACTTTGGTTAAATTGCATACCTGACTGTTTTTGTGCATTTACCAAGCGTGGGCAATAATCATGCTGACACTAGATCGCGAAACAACATCAGCACCCAGCTACAGCATTCTCAATAGCAGCATCAAAGAAACGTTCACTGCCATTGACCGTTTCGAGTGGCAGGCCGTCGATGAAATACTCCAGATGCGAGAGCAACAGCTTTACCGTGAAGCTAGCTACAAAACCTTCGAGCAATACTGCCAAGCTGAATTATCCGCTTGGGGTGGCTACCGGAGAATCAACCAACTGCTGGGAGCCAAGAAAGTTAAAGATACAGCTGATGAATTGGGCGAACACATCAAAAACGAGCGTCAAGCCCGTTCACTGCTGCGCTTGGTCAAGGAACCAGAAAAACTAAAGGCTGCTGTTGCGATCGCACTTGAAGAAAACCCCTCCCCCAGCGAATCGGACTTTGCGGCTGCCGCTAACAAGGTGGTTCCTCGTGTACCATGCGAAAAAACCACAGAACCAATGGTTCCTAAAATTGAAGAACCAGTGGTTGGAGAAATTGAGGAACCAATAGTTCCCAAAACCAATGCAGTCACGGTTACGTCACCATCTCACCACAGGCATGGAGAATCAGGAACCATCGAAGCAGACCCACCCAACTACTGGCAGCAGATTGTCACTTTTGCTGATGGCAGTAGGGAACTGATCAATAACGCCGATTTAGATGCGTCTAGCGTTCCATACTCTACTGAGCGAACTTACCCCGCAGAATACGCCGAAGCCATAGCACAACTAAAACAGCAGCATCAGCAGGAGTTGGAACGGCTGGAGCAAGAGTTGAGAATCGGCTTGCAAACAGAAGCCACACAAGCAGCACAACAACAGGTAACTGAACAACTAACCGCTTTACAAAACCTGTTTGGGCAGCAGAAGGAAGAGAACATCCAGTTACAGCAACGCCTGTTTGAGTTGGAGGGGCTAAGGCAGTTGGAACTTGAGAACCAACGGTTACAACGACGTATTCAGCAATTGGAACGTGCTGTAGAAGAACCTCCAGCCAATAGAAGGGATAAAAAAGGAGAAAGGTTCAAGGAGCAAGAAAATACCTTTCCCCCTTCCCCCTTGCCCTTTACCCCTGAGTTTATTGACCTGCGATCGCTTGCTCTTGAGCCACCATTAGAAAACGCTCAAGAGTGCTTGCGACTGATGGGTATAGCTTTGGGCAATCTTGCTAGTGCCATGAACAATACTCAAGCACTCCAAGCTGCGGCTCTGATTTTGGGCAGTGAACCGACACCAAGCGCGATCGCATATCGGATGGAACAATTACAATTCGTGCCACAAGCGGTTAGTGAAATTAGGCAAGTACTTAGAACACCTGGCTGTAGATGGATTGATTTCTGGAGCGTTGCTCAACAGTATGAGGTAATCAAATCAGACTACTGGGCGGAACTAAGTACTGAAGAGACACAGTTAATCGCTGCCCTTGAAGAAGCTGCTACTGAACCCCATACGGATGAACTGGTCACCCAGAAGGCACAAGTAATCACCAACTTTGAAGAGGTTTCTACTGAGCCTCCTACAGATGAACCTACCACTCACCAAACAGAAGTAACCACTCTTATCGAAGAGGCTTCTACTGAACCTCCTAGCATTGGATTCGGCTCTATCGTTGCCTACGCTGACCCCTACTATACGCTGTATAACGCCAGGGGTGAAGTTGTAGAGGATCTGGGTGAGGAAGTGATAGTGGCGTGGGATCACTGGAAAGACCAAGGGAAAAAGACAAGCAGATATTTCAAGAACGAGTTGCGATTCTGGCAAGGCAAGAACAACTAGATAAAACTCGCGCTTACATCTCTAAAACAACTGAATGCAGCACGGCTCAAGTGCTGCTGATACTTTCATACGCTCAATTTTGGAGTCAATCAATATGGATGCAATTACAGCAACCCAAACTAGCCCTGATAGTCCATTTGACCAAATCAAGAAAATTGATGAGCAGGGGAATGAGTATTGGTTAGCGCGCGATCTCATGTCAATTCTGGGATATCAGCAATGGCGACAATTTTCAGATACCATCTCTAGAGCCATCGCCGCTTGCCTTAACATTGGACACGACAGCAAAAAACACTTTTTGCGTCTACCCGCAAAAAGTTCAGGAGGTAGACCCAGAGAGGATTTTCAACTAAGTCGCTATGGTTGCTATCTGACAGCGATGAATGGAGATTCTCGAAAATCAGAAATAGCCACTGCACAGAATTACTTTGCAATTAAAACTCGTGAGGCTGAGTTAGCACCCCAAAACTCACAACTACTTGCCCAGTTATTGGAAAGGCTACAACAGCAGAACAAGGTAATTGAAGAACAGGGTCAGGCTCTAGCCCAGTTACAAGCCCAAGTCCAAACCCTGTTGCCCCCATCATCTGATTTTATGCCCCCTGGCTGGGATGAGGACGTATGGCGATCGCTGCCGTCACAAGATAAACGCCATTTCCGATTTCTGTTCCGTCGCCGCAACTTCAGACCATCTACAAAAAATGAAACCCTGGCTTTACCTACTGTGACCACTGAACAAATGAAGCAGAGGCAAAGCGATGAGATAGAGCGATTAGTTGGTGAAGTCTCGCCTGAAGAGAAACAGCAGCTTCAGGCAGCGAAACTCCAAGCACTTCGAGAATTTTGGTCGCAAGCGCCCCAAGAAGACCAAGAGAATATGCCGTTTTAGCCAGTCAGTTTTTACAAATTATAGAAGGTGAAATATGAGCAGCATTCCCTCTACTGAAAGGTTTTCTGTCCTGGTCATTCTGCGCCGGGAGTATCTTGATATCACTGGAAACTTCTGTGCAGCCAAGCTGATTGAGTATTTCCGGCATTGGACAAAGTGGAAGCTCAAAAACCACCGTAGTGCTTGGATTTACCAACCACTCAAGCGAATTTATGCTGATCTAATGGGTGAACACAGCCTCCACGTAATCCGAAGTGCGATCGCCCTACTTGAAGAGATAGGCATCATCGAGAAGCAGAAAAACCCAGGCAACGGTCAAGATAGAACATGGCAGTATAAATTAAACTCCGAGGTACTGAGTAAGCTACTTGAACGTGGCAGGTGCAAAACTGAACATTCGACGTTCAATGCAGAACAATACCAGAGATCCCATCCAGAAGTTTCAAAGCCACAACAACACTCTGCTGTTGAGCTTAAAAAAAGTGAGGAAGTAAAAACCGAGATTTTGGATTGTAACCAAGAACCAGAGCAAGCCGGGGTTGTAGACTACGACCAGGAACCAGTTTGTGAAACCCCCGAATCACAGCAACCCCAAACCTCTAGCTTCGTTGATGAACAAGAACAAGATTACTCAACTACCGAGCCAGATATTCATGAGGATCGTTCTTTGGCCGCCCCAGTCGCGTCAAATTTTCAAAACATTGACTCGGCTAGTGATGAGGATGATGACGCTTTTGATTCTGTGGAGAAATTCATTCAGCCGAGTCAACAAGAGGTACAAGAAATTTTACAGCAGCTAAGAGAAATTCCTTGTACTCCGCAGTTTCGGCTTAATGCAGAGATTCAACGGACAGTTAAGCGGTACTGGGAGAATGTGCCGGGGGCGATCGCCTATTTGAAGGAGGCGATACGGACTTGGAAGGGTATCAAGTCACCGGAGGCTGTGTTTGTTGCGGCTTGCAAGGAAGGGAGGAAGCCACAAGTGCAACACGCTAAATCGGATGCGATTGCTTGGTTTGAATGGGCGAGGCGGCAGAGGATTGTGATTGCAATGTCGGGAGAAACTGTGTATACCTCGGATGGCGAACCAGTAGCATTGCAGGAGATGATGCGGCGGTTTCCTTTACTGTAGTAAAAATACTGTTTATTTACAATACTTTTGTTACTTAGTGGTGGCTTTAAGGTAATAATTAGTGTAACTAAAGGACAAGACAACAGAATATTGTTATAGTTTTACTGAATTTAGCCAGCAATAAAAAAATGACTCAGTTAGATAAGGAACTTGCTAAACGACTTAAGTCTGGCCCTGCGTTTTTACTGTTAGGTCAAAATTATCTAAAGCTAGAGTCAGGTATCGATCCTTTCTTATCTGAGATTGTACGTAAGTATGGTGGAATAGCAGATAGTTACAGTCAAATTTTAACCGGAAGTGCTTGTGAAGCCTCCGAGTTAGCATTGGCTTGGATGCAACAACGCTGTGAGCGTTTTGCCAGCCCAGAATGGCTAGAAACAGTTGCTAGTTTTCCTTGGAGTGGAGTTTATACTTCTGCAATTGACACAATCTGCCTCAAAGCCTTCCGAAATAATTGGCGAGAGCTACAGCCAATATATGATTCAGAAACTCTAAATCCAAGCGATCCTAGAAATCGTCATCGTCTCCACTGTACATTTTTGTTTGGTTGTGTTAATCAAGATGATAAAAATAAAAGACCTCCTTTAAACGAAGATGAACTAGATATTCGGGATTCCGTAGCGAATGCTTTAGCCCGAAGATTGCCAGAACTTATTACTCCTCTTGGAACGCTAGTTTTAGAGGGTTACGCAGGCGATCTAGACTGGTTCTCTCCGCAAAAATTAACACCTGTTGTTGAAAGGCTTAACCAAGCTCAGGTTCATATTTTTAGTGCGGATGAAGCAATTAAACAAAATTCTCGCATTGCTAGACGAGTTCAAGAAGGCAAAGTTATTCTTTATGATGAGAACTTAGCAGTATATCTTTTACGTGCTCAAGAAGTAGGATATCTAATACTTGGTGAGCCACCTGAAAAGGATGAATATGGTCGTCGCATTACTCTAGAGGAAAAAAGTTTAACTGTTCCCCTAAATCTTTGGAATCAAGTAGTTTCCAGATCAGCAACTATTTTAGATGATACGATTCTCATTGAACCACCGCATATAGGAGACAATAGGCTTTATAGTGAGTTTAGAGCTTTCCTTGCAGAGTCTAGTAATAAACCAATATGGGCAGGATATGCACGAGGCTTTGCGTTTAAGCGTAATTTTGAAAGTCAACTTCAGGAAATAGTTATTAAAAGGCTTAAATCTAATGAGTTGCAGGATGAGCCAATAATTCTCTGTGGACAGTCAGGTACGGGGAAAAGTATTGCTCTTGGCCATCTGGCGTACTCAATTCATAAAGAAAGAAAGTATCCTGTTCTATTTATTGAGCCTCGATCTAAACTACCCCTTTTGTCTGATTTAGATGCCTTCTGTAAATGGGCTGAAGATTCTGGTGCATCTGCGACCTTAATTATCTGGGATGGAATGCTTGAGCAAGAGCAATACTATGAACTGACGAAAAGACTTGCCAGTCGAGGACGTAAAGCTGTTGTTGTTGGTAGTTGCTATGGAGAAGCTAATACAAAAAATAATTTTGTTCAAGCTCCTTCATCTCTTGCCAATAATCAAGAAGGAATAAACGAAATATCTGAATTTATAGCTTTTATTGAGAAATTTGTTCCTGGATCTAGTGCAGACCTCAAAAAATTAAGTGAAAAAGGTAGCGATAGGTTCTTGGTTGCACTCTATAGACTATTACCACCTACCCGGAGTCAAATTAGATTAGGACTGGCTAAAGAAGTTCAATATGCGGAACAAGACTCCTCTCAAAGTTCTATAAATAATTTAGTTTCAACTACATTTGCAACCGCACTATTAAAATCAGGTTTAATTACTCAAAACCATTTGTTATCTTCAGAAAATTTAATTATAGATGGAGAAGAGGTAACACTACTTCAAAAATTAATCCGACTAGTAATGGTTCCTGGGCGTTTGGGAATGAATCTTCCATTAGAAATTCTCATGCGAGCAATTAATACAGGGCGTAGTACAGATTTTGTCAGCTTAATTAAGAAACTAAAAACTGATATTATTCAATGGTACGAAGATGAAGCTGGTAATATTGAGATTGGTGCTAGGCATCGAATTGAAGCTCAAGAAATTACTAAATCACTTCTAGGTAGCGCAAAAGCAGAAGTTGAATGTGCTAAAGAAATTTTGTTAAATGTTCGTGAAAAAGGTAACTTTAATAGTGAAACTGAGATTTTGTTTGCAGTTTCGCTAATTAGAAATATGAGAACTAGTTTCTATTCAAGTTATTTTGCTTTCTATTTCCCAGAAATTGCTGAAGTTCTTCGTCAACTACGAGAAGATTACAGCGTTCAAAATCCTAGTTTAATGCTGCAAGAAGCTACTCTTTTAACAGACACAGTTCAGCAACAACGTAAGAATTTAGAGCCAGTTTTATCTGAAAAGGATTGTATTGAACTTTTAAATAGAGCGGAAAATGTTCTTCGTCTAGCTCTCGATCAAATAGGATTTGACAAAAAAAATAAAGGTAGACGTAGTCGCTTGTTAGTTGAATTAGCATCTGTTTTAGGAACAAAGTTTAATACTCTAAAAGAAATACAATGTCACGAAAAATCACTTAAGTCTCTTAAACAATCACAAGAAGTAGCTTTTAATGCTCTATCTTTAGATGCAGAAAACTACTACCCGATAGATGTGTTACTTTGGACGAGTAAAGATATTCTGTTAGATGAAAATATTGATTTAAAAGTTCGTACTGAAATAGAAGCGAACGTCTTTCACGTATTAACTCTAGCAGAATCTGAAGAATATCCCCCTGAGCAGCAAGAACGGTTACAAAATCGCCGCTATCAAATAGGTGACTTAATTGGAAGAAATGATATTTCTGAAGAAGCATTCCAAGCTCTTTCAGCTATGGGATCTAGTGCTGGTTATTATCTAAGAGCCTATTCCATTGTTAAAGATGTATTATTCAAATCTTCCTTAAAAGAGGATGAGGTTCAGTCTTGTAATAGGGCCGTTTACTACTTGAAAGAAAACTGGGAAAAAATAAATCAAGATTCACGCTCACTGTATTTACTTCTTAAAATTTGGTGGTTGAGTAAAGCTAAAACACCTTTATTTGCTGGAGAAAGAAAAACAGTTTCATTTAGTCAAGAGGACTGGAAAGATTGCCTACGAATTATAGAAGCATTAATGAAAACAACAGAATTTTATGAAAATTTATCTCTTACTTATTTGAAAGGCTTGGCAAACTTTCATTTAGATAGGATTTCAACTTCTCTAGAAATATTTAAGGAACTTGAGAATGAAAGTTCGTCAATAGGACGCAGACGAATTCTTCGTAGCTATCTTATGAGTAGTTCTGATGGAAGCCCAAGGAAATTTACGGGAGAAGTAGCTTGGAGGCATGAAAAATCTTATGAGCCTGGAGCAATATACGTATCAGAATTGCAGCGTAATCGCATTACTTTTATTCCTCAGCAATTTGGTAAACCTGATATACGTCCTGGTGAATCTCCGGGTGAGTTTCACATAGCTTTCAATTTTCTTGGGCCTATTGCAGATCCGATATTATATTATTCTCAACCATTACAAAAGCAGAAGTAACTATGAATTCCTCGGAAGAGGTGTTAAAATCCTTTGATAAGCTTTCAGGCTATAAAAAAGAGATCGATTCTATTGTTTCTCAAATTACTGAAGGCGAACAATTATTTGGTTCAATTAGTATTCAGTTAAATTTTGAAGGAATATTTGAGTGTTGCTTTCAGCGAATAATATCCTGGTTGTATACTTTATATTGGGAAGCAGGTAAAAAGTCTGATATTAAATTTCTAGTAGAACTATTCGATGCTTTTAATTTAGACAAAAGTAAAAATTTAAGTAATCATTTTTATATCGTACAATCATTACGTACTCTTCTTCAGCATAATGTTGCTAACGAAGATACTCATAACAGTAAAGTTAGGAGGAATTGCTCAGAGTGGTTTGAATCTATTTGTAGAGTTTCTTATCCAGAGAATGATTCTGATTGGGAAAAGTGTGTGAATAAGTTAATCTATGATGCCCAAAGCTTTCTAGAAGCGATTTTGAAATGTATACATTCAATAGAGTGTGATGAATCAAAGGATGCTATTGTTTATCAGTGGAATATACGCCGGAAACGCTATTTTTCGCCTTGGGATTATGACAATTTGATTCGAGAGGTAATAGGTGATCTTGGTATAACAAAAGATGTAGCAAAAATTAGGACTAGATATCAAAGTAAATGGAATGAATTCTTGAGGAATTTATCAATAAACTCAGATTTTAAGTTTGAACTTAAGAAGCTTATTCTTAATACCCTCTTAGAAGATCAGGAAATGTTAATGCCAATAATAACTGATGATATTATATTAGAGTTCGATATTCCAGCAGGCTCCCCAGAAATATATGGATTACTTGCTAAAGCTAAAAAGATTTATAAATCTACTCCCGAACTCACAAAAAAAGAAATCTTAGAAAAATTGAGAGCAGATTTGTAGTAAACCTAATTATCAATGAATTTTTCAGAATTACAGGGTGCTTTTAGACGAAGTGTCCGCAGTGGGGGTTGGTGGCGGCGGATGGGGTGCTGGTGAAGTGGGAGGAGTAGTGATTACTTGCCTTGGGCTTTTTACTACCTTTTAACTACTAAATTACTAATAGTTGCCGCGCAGCCGCATTCATTAGTTTTTCGCTATCGTTTTGAGATTGTGTCAGTTTGGCTTCTAGCTTGTTGCAGATATCTATTAGTTGAGCTACTTTGGCAACGATGCGGTGTTGTTCTTCAGTTGGTGGAACTGGAAAAGGACAATGACGCAGCTGAGTCATGTTGATTGAAGCAAGGTTAGTGGTTTTTTTAGATGCTGTTTCAAAATATTGCCGACCTATTGGTGAGTTTGTATATAATACAGCCCATTGAGGTATAAAGCCAAAATGAAATGGCCTTGCTCTAAAAATGTGGTTCTGGTGGATACAATTTTCAATTTGTCCATTCCAAATAGCAGAGCGACCTAGTTTATCCCAGTCGCCTCCTTCTGTAAGCAAAATGTCATTAGCTTGTAAGCGATATTTGTCTAGTTCTTCTACAAGTATTTCAATAGTCTTAATAATTTCAAGATCAAGAAAACCTCTTTGAACATTAGCTACTCGAAGATATGGATAGTAAGCAGTTTGTTTGCCGATAAGATTTCTACCTTTAGTTACACCACTTACTATGTCAGCAATATGTCCAAATCTTTCCCATGACCATCCTTTAGGAGCGTTGAAAGGAATTTCTTCTAGTTGGAGGCATGGTAGTAATTTAGATGAACTAATTTTTCTTTCTTTAGCTAAAAGCTCTCTCTCTAACCGAATTTTATCCAACAGCACCGCCGCAGGTTCATCACTTGAATCTTGCGGTACAAGCTTGCCCATGACAGCAAGTTGAAGTATGGCTTGGCGAAGCTTACCAATATTTTCTGGCGCACTGTAGGGTGGCCGCCGAGATACGTGCAAAATGGGACACGTTGTAAAGTTTTGTAAAGAAATCAGGTTGAAAGCATTGATTTTAGGTTCAGTCGAGCCAGAAATTTTGGAAGCGATCGTGTGATTTGAACGATATTTTTGCCAAACGGTCACGAAATACTTCAGAAGCACTTAGGACAAGATATACTTCATACTTGAGACATGAGTTGTAAGAATGATAATCGTATAGTTGGGGGGGAGACAGGGTTGAGCAAAGCTCAACCCTGTCTCCTTAATAAAGAGAATGGGAAGAAGCTGCCGTCAGCAGCTTCTTCCCCCACCCGATGATTATCATTCTTATGTCGTTGACGGCGATTCATGCCCAACAGTGTCTCGCTTGGGTTTGCGTTGTCCAACTCGTGTGGCTGACTTTTTCTGGTGGCTGTTATCTGTTTGCTGTTGCGTGTCCTGGGTTATCGTCTTATGGTCAGCACTGGAATTACTAAGTGGCGTTTCAGTAATTTCAAGTGTTTGAGTAGATGTAGTTTTCTTACGAGTCTGCTTTTTCTTCGGGGCTGGCTCTACGGGGATCTCGTTTGCTGTTGTGGTCGTAAATTCTTGTGGTGCAGGTACGTTTGGCTTTTTCCGAGTCCGCTTTGTTTTAGGTGGTGACTCTGTTTTCGATGAAGTGATTTCACTACCGACCAACGGAGTTTCAGGAGGGATTGCATTAGTCGGTACATCCGTTGAACCCATTCCTATTTGTAGCAAATGCCACAGGTGTTCGCGGCGGCTCTCCATATAGCTAAGTTTTTCTTCGCCTTCAGTTGCTTCTATTGCCATGCGTTCGCACTGCGCTAGTGTTAGGGTATGTTCGTGTAATTGTTTTAAAGTTAAAGCTTTATTTCCATCATCTAATGCCGCAGCTACAGCTCTGATGAGCCAGTCTTTTAGTACTCCAAGACAGCCAATAGAATGTTCATAGAAGTAAAGCCAATGCTGCATTAATTCGGGAATATTAATATCAAGAGGTACTTGCTTCAAAAGAGCCAATAAAGCGGCCTGAAAATCCAAACGGTCTTGTTCATTTTGGTACAAATAGCGCGGAAAGTGGATATCTAGACCGCGCCGGGATGCTTGACCACTTAAATTCCGGAAATTTAACAGTTCATAAGTACCAATCAGGATGTGTAGCACACCCGTAACATTTGTCATGGATTTAATCCAGTCCAACTGGTCTAAAAGCTTGCCAGCATTACTTCCAGTCCCAATCTTCATTAAATGTTGCGCTTCATCCAGGATAACCGCGCGTACACCACGTTTGGCCATTGCTTCTTCTAATGCGTGGCGCAGTTCTGGAGAATCATTAAACTGCGAAGTTTTGCTACTACGTCCACGCCCTTTTTTCTCCCATGCCTCCGACGTATCGATGTCTACAATGCTACGACGCTCGTAGAATGGCTCGTCCAAAAGCTTCAGCGCAGTCAGGTAATAGTCAGTTCGATTAAACACCCCACTGTCAGGTGGACGTGTCTCTATCAGTAAAAGAGGTAATTGAGGTGCATAACCGTTGCGGTAGCTTGAGGAATTCTTTGCTAAATCCTCACTGTGAGGAGCATTTAAACGTCGAGCAATTTGCCGTATCATTGTCGTCTTGCCCACACCACTTGGCCCATAAACCAACACATGAGCAAATCCAGCAGGTTCTCTAATCGCACGCATGAGCAGCATATCTACCCGTGCTAACTGTGGATGTAAAACTGCATACTCCTTAAATTGAGTAAGTAAGTTGATGTAATCACTCCCGTTCCTGTTTAAATCCATCTATTTGTATTCCGCTAATATTGGCAGTGAATTTAGATCCAACGGTTCAACGTTTCGAGATGGTGCGTGCGATGCAACATCTTCACTCTGTTGTGCCAATACAGCAAACGTTGACTGAACTTGGTTTACTGATGGAACAGAAAAATTACTAGACGTTAAATTGTCTAGTAAGCGTTTACTTTCCAAATCACGCAATCTTTGCAGCAACAAGGCTTCATGTTCTTGGACATTGGCAATGAAGTCAGCTAAATGTTTGGCGTTCAAATTTTTCGCCGTGGCGCTACGTTTGTTCAATTGCCTAATTTCTTGTGCCGCTAACAACACTTCTTTTTCAGTGCGTCCCACGAAAGTACTGTAATACTGAGAGATACATCTCACCCAGCGCCCATCAACATAGGCGTAAGCAACTCCCATATCAAAAGGGTCGTAGCGTACTGGTACTAATGTTTTTTCTACATTGGGATTGCGGAAAGCATCACTCCAATAGTAGAGATAATTGACTTTAATCCCATATCCAGGCTGAACTTTCGCCTGACCTTTGGGCGTGGAAGGACGTGTTGCCATGAGGAACTCTTCGTTATAAGCAATACTTCGGTGCAAGCGTTCTCCTGCAATTGACAACCCTTCGTTATAAACAACGCCACAAGACGCACCTAATGAGTCATGATGATTTGAGTCGTAAATCGAGTAAGCCCACTGGGTCAAGTAAGTATATAAATCCCCCAAATTCCAGACAGCTAACTGTTTTGGGTCAACAGTTTTGGTGAGTTGGCGCGGCTGTTTACTTGCTTGGGTGTTACCTAGTAGGTTATAGATAAACTCAGTATTTGTCGTCCCAAATAATCGTTCAATTACTGACCCAAAACGGGGTTTGCCACCAGGTCTTGTTTTCTTGGTGCAGTGGTAGCGTGCCAACAATGTGTCAAAGTATATACTGTGAAATTCTTTGCCACCATCTACAACCAATGTTGAGGGAAAACGACCTTGGCGCTGGACTAAAATACGTAGCCCCATCATGCAAGACCTGTAAGAAGGTGCATCGAAAGTCAGATAAACTGCTAATATTCGCCGGGAATAGGCATCGGTCAGTAATGTTAGCCAAGGTCGTCCCAGTAACCGACCTGTTGCTTGTGAGCGTAATTCAATATCAAGTTCGGTATGGTCGATATGAACTATCTCCAGAGGACGGTTTCCATGAGGACGTGTATTTAAAGCTAGTTCCCAGACAAAAGGCTCTGTTGCGTATGCGGCTTTTGCTCCCTGACGCTTTAATGTCTGCTCATGGGTTGGGCGTTTTTTTAAACGCTGGTAGAAGGTACGGTTACTAAGGGGTTGTATATTTAATGCTGTACAGGCTCTGACATACGCCCGATATACTGAAGCACCTGTCGCTTGCCTTGGTGTTTCAAAATGCTCTTTAATAAATTTATCTAATAATTCACTTGAATCTGTGGGCGATTTTGGTTGACGATTCCCTTGCTGATGTGTGCGTGGTAGTAACCCGACATAACCGCAACCATAACTCGCTTCTGCTTCACGGAACTGTTGTACCCATCTACGCAAGGTACGCGGGTTGATGTCCTGATAGATATCTGTATGGCGCTGTAAATATGCTTGTACTATATTAAATTTTCGGTTCGCTTCTTTTAAATGAACTGGAGAAGCGGTCTCCATTAAAGTCCGTACTGTTTCATTTATTGTTACATCCTTTGTAACGGAGTCGTGAATTTTAATGGTGCCACTGTCGAATAACTGGAGAAAAAATGCTGTGGGCAACTGTATTGGGAAGCCTGACTCTGGTAATAGCGTGGTTGTTGTCTCACCATAGTTAACTAAAGTCCATAGCGCCGCATCCCACATCAGGGCTGTGTTAGGTAGCAGTGTTGTGGGACTATTGGGAGCGTTATTTGTAGTTACTCCTACAACAGATGCGTGTGTATAAGCGTCATGAGTTTGTTGACTTGCCCATAATCGTGTCCTGTAATGTTCAACTAAGGGGACAGCAGACAAATCCACGTACAGAAGCTCAGTTGCAATCATGATGTATATGTCATTGGCACATACATCATTTAATTCTTGTAGCAATGCCGCAATCGTTATTCCTGGATTTGCTTCTAGGTAAGCCAGAACTGTCGAATGTACATCTGTTGTCAAATTTGATTTAAATCCCAGGTAATCTGACAAAAACATCAAGTTTTGGGTAAAGACGGGATTCAATTCGGCATCAGTACGAACGCAGTATTTTAGACCAAATTGTGATGCGTGTGCTTCTCCTGGTGGGCAACGCCAATGACCGGATGCTGTTTTTTGATAACGCCCAGGATATTTTTGTGCTAAGAACTCTAGTTCCTTAACGGTTTTCCACTCCTCCCAGCAAGCACCATCATGACGTAATACAAAAAAGTCAGGGGTATGATAGTGACCTATATTACGCCCTACTTGATTTTTATACTGGATTTTGAATGGTGGTGGCTGGTCGTAGAACTCTAAAACTTGTGGGTCGTGTTCCATCAGGTAAATTGCCCACAATTCCACTGTATGGCTCTCGAATTGGATTGTGACCCCCATTTTTGAACTAGGGTACACGCCACAAACGTTCTTGGTTCGTCCTTGTACCCGACGTGAGGGCGGGGATTTCCTGAGGAGTGCAATCAAATCAATGGTGTGGGTTGCTAGTTGCTGTTCCCTACACCAATCTTCAAACTCTAATTCGTTCATTTGAGCCTCACCTCCGGGAGCGTGACCTATGTGATACAAGGACGGCTTTGTTGCTTCACTACAGTCTCCTAAAAATACCAAGAAGACGCGAATTGAATCATATCTTAGTCACTTTGAACCATATTTTGTCATCTAAGTTGTACCCAGGAGTGATTTTTAGAGAATTATTCGGGAGAAGTTTTCTGTTTTTAGTTGTGACAACTCTAGGATTTATTATGATTCACAATCAGGACACACGGTCACAATTCTATGCAAAGTTTTATGTGCTGTTTAGGCTATAACCCTTGAAATGTCGTTAATTTTGGTCAGGGTATGATTCACAATTTGGTCATCCAGGGGGTAAAAGCACAGTAATCATGTGCCACAATGGGCTGCTGTGAGTTGTCAATTCCTTTCCAATTACAATAGCGTTGCCACAGTTGTTCAGGTGAGGGAAAAGCATTGAGGGGCATTTCTCGCTCAATTTGTCCTGTACTTACTGTAAAGTCATGTTCTAAAAAAGCGTCGCCGTTAGAACTATAAGCAAATGGCACATCCAACATCTCGGCATAAGCAAGTGCCTGCTGCATTCCACGACCAACACTGTAGTTATTGTCCTTCGCTTCAACTACTGCAATTGGAATGTTGGGCTTGTAATAAAGAATGTAATCAGCACGCTTTGATTCTCCTCTGGTGACTAACTTCCCTCGGACGTAAACTCTCCCTTTAGTCAAAACCACTTCTTCGCGCATTTGAGTATGCAGATTCCAGCCTGCTTGCTCAACGATAGCTGGCGTAATGTACTTGGTGCAGATGTCACGCTCACTCAGGGATTTTTTGTCAATTTCGTCCATTGGATTGTTAATAAAGCAAATAAAGCCTGTGGCAAGGTAGGTCTACTCTGCCAAGGGGATAAGTATGAAATCAGTTTTTACATAACTTTCTAAACTACAAGATAACCGAAGTATTAATTAATGCCAATACTTCTTGATGTTGTGTTTACAAGTTGCGAATTAGAAGTCCATACCCCAGCAGTCAAACTGTCTCAAGAGAAGCGAAACTGGGGAACTGTTCTAAAAATGGAACCATTCGCTTTAACTGGACTACTGTACCGCAATCATAGTGATGGTTTCTGGTTAGTCTTTTAGGGGCGTGAGTAGCAACGGATGCTGTTGGCGAAATATTTCTTCACATTATTAGCAAAGGAAGCTCGATGTCTGAAAAAGTGAGAATTTCGCCTTGGAAACAGCTTTTTTGGGTGATTTAGAAACTGTCAACCAAAAATTTTAGCTCTGTAATCATTTTATCTAAGGCTTTTTGTGCTGTTTTATAACCAGAAGCCTGCCGCCCCAACTTTAACCCTCTTTTGTCACTCTAGGCAGAGGAAAAATAGAAATGAGGTATATTGAAGTTTTGCAAAATTGGGCGAGTCAGAT
>NZ_JACKZU010000528.1:0-3976 GCF_014222165.1 Nostoc sp. 2RC | reverse complement strand
TACCCTTTCCCCTTTCCCCTTAACTAATTGCCCCTGGCGGCTGAACGGGAATCTCAATCCAGAATTCTGTACCTTTGCCTGGTTCTGAAATACACTCCATTATTCCGCCATGTTTTTCGACGATAATTTGATAGCTGATTGCCAATCCCAGTCCTGTACCTTTACCTACAGGTTTGGTGGTGTAAAATGGGTCAAAAATTCGCTTTTTTATTTCTTGAGTCATTCCAGGGCCATTGTCACTAATACGAATCAACACACGAGAGTTGTCTGGTGAAACTTTAGTGGAAATGTGAATTGTGGGGATTGGACATTGGGGATAATCGGCGTGGTTTTGTTCATCTCGAAATTCTCCTATTTCTTGTTCATCTTCCCATCTCCCCACCCCCCACCCCCCCTAGCCTATTGCCAAAACATCTATAGCATTGCTGATAATATTCATGAATACTTGATTCATTTGCCCTGCATAACATTCCACTCGTGGAATTGTGCCATAGTCTTTGATGACTTCAATGCCTGGAAATTCAGGATTTCCTTTGAGGCGGTGTCGCAAAATTAATAAAGTGTTGTCAAGACCTTCGTGTAGATCGACGCGCTTGTTTTCTGACTCATCTAAGCGAGAAAAATTGCGTAATGACAGCACTATTGAACGGATGCGATCGCTTCCTACTTGCATTGATTCCATGATTTTTGGCAAGTCTTCCACCAAAAAATCAAAATCGATGGCTTCGATGGCAGCCTGAATTTCATTATGGGGATTGGGATAATGTAGCTGGTAGAGGCGTAAAATTTCTAGTAATTGTTCGGTATAGTCGCTGGCATGGCAGAGGTTACCGTAGATAAAGTTAACTGGGTTATTAATTTCGTGGGCGATACCTGCTACCAATTGTCCTAAGGCAGACATTTTTTCAGTGTGAATCAATTTTGTCTGCGTTTCTTGGAGTTGATGCAGAGTACGTTCTAACTGTACAGCTTGATTCCTGGCTTCAGCTTCCGCAATGCAAGTTTGTTCGTAGAGTTGTGCTTGTTGAATGGCGATCGCAGCTTGATCTCCTAGCTGTTGCAATAAATCAATTTCCGCATCCTGCCAATTTCTGGGGCCATCGCACTGATGGGCAATCAGTAATCCCCATACTTGCATACCTATGTTGATTGGAACAATTAAGTTGGCTTGCACTTGTAGACTTTGTAAAAAATCTCGGTGGCAAGGACTCAAAGAAATGCTTGATACATTGTTGATGGCTCGCACTCTACCTTGGAAGTATAATTTAATAAAGTCATCAGGAAAGCATTCTCCTGGTGCTTGCACTCCCAAAACTGAGTGCCAACTGCCATTAATTTCTTCCACGATCACCGATTTTGTTTGGATTTGGAAAATTAATACTCTGTCTGAATTCAGGAGCGATCGCACTTCCCGAACGATCGTCTGGAGGATTATCTGCGAGTCTAATGTACTGCGGATGTGGTCTGTGACTTGTTTGAGTACTTTGGTGAATAGTAATGATTTTTCTAGTTCAGCAGTTTGCTCTTGCACCCGCAGTTCTAGGTTGGAATTGAGGGCTTGTACTTGTTTGTACATTTGCTGCTGCTGAATTGCCATTGAAAAATGATCGTACAGAGCTTGAGCTAATAAAATATCTTCTATCTTCCACTCAAGTGCTTGCCCTTTTTTTTCCTCTCGCCAAACTTCAAAGGAAAGTTGCGGTAATAATTGCCGCCGATTATCTTCGCACTGTCCAGCCCATAAAATTGCTGTGTCAAATTCCGAGCGAAAAATGGTTAATACACCAGTAAATTTTTCGCGATAATGTAGCGGAATCACCATCAGACCCCGAATTGGGGTAGAACGGAACCCCAAAGCTAAAACTCGCAAACGCGCTTCCCTATAAAGGTCAGCAGTTGCCCAAATACCGCCCGGTTTAGACTCAGCCATCCAGGTTTGCCACATAGAATGCTCTTCGATGAGGCTATTTTCTAGCTCGAATGGTAGTTTCGGCTGTTCGCCACAGGTATATAATTCTTTACTTTCTTCAAGATAAAGCCTACCACCTATGCCAGCGAAGGCAGTAATTACTTCTTCTAATGCGCCCTGTAATTGAATGGTTGGCAGTTTATGTAATAGTGTGGTGACTCGGTTAATAGTGGCTTCTCGTTCTTGTTGGGCGATGGCTTCAGTGAATAGGCGACTTTGAGCGATGGCGATCGCCACTTGATCGGCAACTTGCTGCACTAATCTCAGTTCTCGCTTCAGAATCCTTCGCTCTTGGGTGTGATGAGATACCAGCAATCCCCACAATCGGGGTTTTGCCGATTCTTCTTTCAAGTCGTAATGCAGAATTGGCACTACTAAGGAAGACTGCACGCCCATTGCTTTTAAATATTCAATATGGCAAGGATCTACTTGCCGATAGTAAATATTAGTTTGTAGACGTTTGCCAGTTTCTTTTGACTTTAGAGGTGATACCCCAATTTTCCCACTAGCGACATCTACAATTGAACGTTGTCCTGCTAGCAGAAACATCTCTCTAGCTTCTTGTGGAATATCATGGACTGGAAAGCGTAACCCCAATAAAGATGGTAGACGCTGTTCATCAATAGATTCAGCAATAACTTCACCGCTACCATCAACATTAAACCGATACACCTTGACTCTATCTGTACCCAAAAACAACCGTACTTCGGCAACAGTAGCCGTTAAGATCTCTTGGAGATCGAGCGATCGCCTGATCTGTTTCGTCATCCGATGCAGTAAACTTTCTTGGTCTAAGCTTTGCTGCAACCAGTTTGGTTTATCGGTGAATGTCATCGCTTATATACACCATGACTGAAGTATAAAAAAGTTTTTTTATAGCTGTCTTTGATGAGAATTTTAAAATTACAGTTCCGTGATTCTCATCCCATTTCATCAAATTACTGTCGCAGATATTTTTGTAAATGGTAAGTTGATGCACTTTCAAATTGCATAATTGCACTCGCTAGAAAAATGCGGGAACACAAAGATGCAATTTGAATCATGATTAGCTTATTAAAGAATATTTTACAAGTATTAGAATCACTGTGATTAAAATTGATTAAGGAAAATTTAAAAACGCTGATTTTATTACACAGACTTTACAAATCTCCTCTAAAGTTTATAATTAATAAAATTTTAATTATTGACACCTATTAATTCTATATTCTCAATGATTAAACTCTTTCAGTAATTTCACTCAACTTAGTAGCTGATTAATTGCTTGAAATTAACAATATTTTTTAAAAATGCTGCCCATTTAGCCAATAAATTAAGATTGTTGCCAATTAAATTACTTATTTTGGGCGATTGATTGAGAATTTTTTGCCTGGGGAATTTAACTATTCCCCGTTGAATTGCTGATTTTATGTTGAATGTAACTTTTTTAATTAAATTCTTCGTGAATTACCGTTAAAGATAGCAATTTACGGATTTCTTCACGAACGTTGATGAGAATTTTACCGAGATGATTTTGACCGGTTTTATTAGCGCCACAACCCCAATAATAATCAATTGGAGAGTTTTCAACCAACATTTCATCGCCTGTCCTCAACAGAACTTCTCTAATATCAGCATGAGTGAGAAACTTTTTGAGTACAGCTTCTCGCATTACTTGGATTTTGACTAAATCCCAGTCTCTACGTAGTTGGCGAGTGCTACATCTTCCCAAAGCCGCAGCTTCTTCAGGTGTGGGGGCGGCATGAATGAAAGGTATAATTACTGCATCCGTACTGCCCACAAACTTTTGTGCTTGATAATAATGCTCAACTGTCGGCCAGTAAACACCCTGGAGATGAATTCCGTGAAAAGAAAAGTTAGAAAAACAGCCGTAAGGTTGCCAAGCCTTATAAAAGTAAATGGTCATTTGAAAATTGCTCTTATATATATTTATTTTCACTCTAACTAACTGTTGTGTGATTTAAAACCCCTACAGTAATGTAGGGGTTTAGCATCAGGTCAGGTATTTAC
>NZ_JACKZU010000527.1:0-3998 GCF_014222165.1 Nostoc sp. 2RC | reverse complement strand
TTTACCTCTTCGTTTACCATTTTTTCTAATTTCAGTAGAGTTGCAGTATGGACATTGCACAGTAGATGACCTCAATTGATCCCTCTATTATGCAACGCCCAATTTTCCTTAGCATTAGTTATTGGGCATTGGGCATTGGGCATTGGGCATTAGAAAAGAGGCAGAGGTGCGGGGGCGGAGGGGAAAACTCTTCTCCCTTGCTCCCCTGCTCCCCTGCTTCCCCTGCTTCCCCTGCTCCCTGCTTCCCTCATCACTTAAACCTCTCTGGATATAAAGCCTCCGCTAACTGCCTCACCCCTGCGACATTCCTAATACCTGGCATCGTGTAACTAAAACCGATGACAATGAATTTATCTTGTTGCACTGCTTTTAACTGAGAGTAAGCAGGGTTAGATTTAAGTAATCGACGCTTCTCTTCGGCAGATGACCAGTTAGCATCAATGAGAACAATCACATCTGGTTGACGTGCAATTACATCTTCCCAATTAACTGTTACCCACGCTTTTTTTTCTTGGATATCTTTGAAGATATTTTCTCCACCGGCTAATTCAATAATATGATTGGGTATTCCCCAGTTAGAAACAGTTACGGGAGGATCTTCAGAATCATACCAAAAAATGCGCTTTTTGGTTGTCACTTTGCCTAGCTTTTGTTGGGTTGCTTGGAGTTGCGATCGCAGTTGCACAATTAACTTTTCTGCTCGTTGTTCTACTGCAAAAATCTGCCCGATTTCTCGGATCTCTTGATATAAATTCTCCATCGTCACGCGCTCAGGTCTAAGTTCTGGGCGATCGCATTCAATGGGCAACAAATAAGAAGAAATACCTAGTTTTAGCAACTCTGACTGCGATCCAAGTGCCTCTTTAGCAAAAGCACTTTCCTCAGTGGAGAAGACAAAATCCGGCTCAACTCCCAAAAAAACTTCCCGCGACGGGTACTTAGGCGCTAATACGCGAATTTGGGAATATGCTTGTTGATACTCTGGCAAAATCGGATTATCCAGGTAGGCTGTACCAACCATCTGCTTTTCTAAACCCAGCGCTAGCATGACCTCCGTCGCCGATTGCATCATGGTGACAGCGCGTTGTGGTGGTTGTTTGTAGGTAATCGTCGAATCACAGTTTTTAAGTGTAAATGGGGTATATGGTGTTCCATTAGAAGTAATATAAGTTGGGGCAGTGACATTTCCTGCACACCCTGAAACCATTCCCAGCATCAGCACTGCTAAGACTGCAACAAAGGGTTTAAATATCCACATCCGGCAATCTAATTTACTCACACAAAACCCTCTTCAAATCCTCTTAAGACAACAAAATCGTAACGAATTAACTTTAGAAACCAATACGGTTCAGTTAAGGGGTAATTGTACAAAATTGTGGGTTTTACCAGACGCGATAAATCGCCGTCTCTACAAGTGTTTTGGTCTTATCTGAACTGTATTGCTTTAGAAACCTCTGCGCTCCTCTGCGCTTTCCTTCTCTGCGAGACGCTTCGCGAATGCGTTCCTCTGCGTTAAAAAAAATTAACTCACAAATCAAAACTCCACTGACACTGTTCCCAACACCGTAAATGGTGGCGCAGGGTCAATACTATACCCATCAACCTCATAATATTTAACATTAGAAATATTCTTGAAGTTGACTGCAAATCGATAATTTTGCCGTCGATAAAAGATAGAAGCATCCGCTCGTAAATAACTTGGAAGTTGAAACGCATTCGGTAAATCCACCTCCTGCTCCCCAACAAAATACAATCCAGCACCAAATCCTAATCCCTGTAAACTACCACTTTGCAGTTCATAAGTTGTCCACAATCCAGCGCTATGTTCTGGGACACCAAATAATCTGTCTCCTACAGGAATCACATTATCTTTTGTCACTTCGCCATCAATGTAAGCATAGTTGACAATCACTTTCCAACCTGGTGATATTTCACCTGCAATATCTAATTCAATACCTCTACTGCGTTGTTCTCCCGTTTGGATACTAAATAAATCGTCTACTGGATCTGGTGTCAATACATTCTGCTTGGTAATTTGAAAGAATGCCAAAGTTGCAGAAAGTTTATTGTCAAGAAAATTCTGTTTCACCCCTATCTCAAATTGCTGGGTAGTTTGCGGTTCAAATTGTTCAGTTGTCCGACTTCTGGCTTGAAATTGAGGAGAAAAACCATTAGACCAATTGAAGTAAAGCGAAGTAGTATCGCTTGGTTGATATATAACTCCAACTCGCGGCGAAAATCGAGTATTTGATTGTTTATCGAGAATATCGCCACTCACACGGTCTTGACGACTGTAATCATTAAAGTCCAAGCGACCACCTAATAAAACTTTGAAATTAGGTGTAAGTTCAATTAAGTTCTGCGCGAATAAACCAACATTCTCAGAGACAATTTTTCGACCAAAGGGAGAACCACCTTCTACAGGAATAGGAGTTCCACCATATTGCGGGTTAAAAATATTTATTGGTAGTTCAAGGTCTGGGGCAAAAATGTAGTTAAATAAATTTCGGGCTAAATCTACTCCAAATAGCACATTATGGCGAATAGAACCAGTAGAAAACTTGCCAGAAATTTCGTTTTGGAGAGTGATATTTTCGTGTTCCTCATCAGAAGCGTAAAAAGAACGGTCTAATGTCTGACGATCTTCTCGCAAAGAACCAGGAGATACCTGTCTTGCGTCATTCAAATTAGCACTGAGGACATTAAATCCTTGGCGAAATTTCCAGTTGTCGTCAAATTCGTGTTCTAATCTATAGGTTAATGAGTTAAATGTCACTTCCCCATTAGCAAAGTTGGGTTCTCCTAAAAATCGATTGCGCCCAAGTTGGAGAACTTCTGGCTCAATGGGAAAACCATTATCAAAAACAAAGTTATATTTCTGGTGTTCGTATTCAAAGGTGAGTTTAGTGCGATCGCCTACTTTGATCTCTACCACAGGGGAGATAAAAAAGCTGTCATACTCGACAAAATCACGAAAACTGTCAGAACTTTCATAGGCGACGTTCAAACGATACAGCACTGATTTATCATCTGTCAGTGGGCCGCTAATATCTAAAGTCGGACGCAAAAAGTTATAACTTCCATAAGTTACACTCGCGTTGTAATAAGGCTCTACAAGCGGCTTTTTGGTAGTTGTGTTAATAACACCACTTCCACCTGCATACTGTGTTGGACTACCACCATAAAGTACCGCCGCCGGCCCTTTGAGAATTTCCAACCTCTCGATATTAGCCACATCTCGCGGACTGAAGTAACCATAATCGGGAAAGCCATTGCGTAAAGTTTCAAAGTTGGTGAGAAACCCACGCACCCGAAATCCTAATGAGGACAATCCCCCATATCCCCGTTCTGGTTGTACACCACTAACGTTATCCGCCAATTCCGAAAGACGCACAACATTTCGATCCTTAATCACCTGACGGGGAATGACTTGAATTGATTGGGGAATATCCCTGAGTTGTGCATCTGTCCTTGTTGCAGTGCTAGCATCGGGTACTGAATATGTATCGCTCTCCCCTGTCACTACTAGTTCAATCGGTGCATTTGCATCAGCTGATGGTTGAGTTGGCGGTGTTTCTTGTGACTCCTCCCCTTCCCCTCCCCTTACTAAGGGGAGGGGTGCCGTAGGCGGGGTGGGGTTTTGCGCTGTCGAGGATGTAACTGGCGTGACGACAAAAATTAAACCTGTATCGCCGTCATCTAACTCGACTTTTGGGATACCTCCCTCACCCGTTACCGTCACTCGGATACTATTTGTATCGACATTAGTAACTATTATTTCGCTAATTCCTGCAACAGGCTTGTCTTGACGGAAAGAACTATCACCTGTTAATTGCAGTTGAGCATTAGGGATATCTGCAATAAAGTTATTGTTTTCGTTCTTGATGGTTGTTTGTAACTTGTCAGATGTAGGAGTTTCTAAGAGGATGTTTGGAAAGTGTAAAAAAACTCCAGTAACGGTATTCTGTCAGTAGATAAAAATGCGACAGAGTTACTAG
>NZ_JACKZU010000526.1:0-4000 GCF_014222165.1 Nostoc sp. 2RC | reverse complement strand
GCTTCTTCCTCATCTCCCTCATCCCCCCACTCACTTTTTTACCCTACCCAGCCCATCGAGTGTATATATTTATAGTGGCAACTGAGGAATAAAAAGGCAAAAGTATAATTTAATTCTGAGCTTATACTAGAAATTCCTCAGAACTTAATATTAAAGGCATAATTAACAATGGCTCACAGATTAAAGACCTGGCATTGCCACTGGAGCAAAAAGTTACTGAGTTTCAGTGTATTCGGTTTTTATGCAGCGATCGCCTTTGAAACTTCCAGCATTGCTGTAACAGCAGTGGCAAAACTAGATAATTGGCGCTTTTCACCGAAAACACAGCAACTCGAAATCACTCTTTCAACACCCACAACACCTCGTTATTTCTACCTTGCCCAACCACCCCGGTTGGTTGTAGATTTACCTAATACTAAGTTAGGTGATGTTACCACCCAACAAAGTTACTCTGGAGTCATCAAAAGTATTCGTGTTTCTCAACTCAATGAAAACGCTACACGCATTGTTCTAGATTTAGCACCGGGAACTGTTTTAAATGCCAATAAGGTGCAACTACAACCAGTTTCTCGAAAAAACCCCACTCGCTGGGTATTACGCCCTGTTATTTCTGGTAAAAGTACTGCTGTAAAACCAGCAAATTCAGCACCTCCAGCCAAAAAACCACCCCAAAAGCCGCCTACTGAGCCGCCCGTACTTACTACTAACTCACAATCCCTTAATAACCTACCCGTACTTACTACTAACTCTCAATCCCCTAATAACTTACCCGTACTTACTCCTGACTCACAACCACCTTTACTCACAATTGAGCCTATATCGAATCAGCTACCCTCAACAAGCACTACTAACTCAAGTCAACCCTTTGTAACCGTACCTCCTCTCACCCCCAATACACCCCCTCAACAACCAAGTTTTATTCTTCCCCCTCCTTCTTTCCCAAATCAACCCGGTACGTTGAATAGTATTCCTAATTTCGGTATGTCTGAATTTCCACTCCCCACAACCCCTAACGTTCCCAACCCCCAAGTTATTGAGTTTGGGCAACCCCTTCCCAAGGGCAGGTAGGAAACGGGAAGATGATATAAATTTTGGATTTCAAGCCTTTGCTACCAGTCAACACTCCCCATACCCAAATCTAAAATCTATCGGTTTCCTGGGGTGTTCCCACTGCCCCTGGTTGAGCTGTGAAGAAGTTTTGAGCAGCCTCATTTTGATATATGCATCTAATATCAGGGTTATCACTATCCAAATTACCTGTAAAACCAAAGGTATTTAAGCGATTCTTACAATCCCTTACCTGTTCAGATGTCACCAAGCGACGCTGCTCTAAAATTGCCCAGTTATTTTGTCTGATAACACATCCAGGACGCATACTCGGCTGAGAAACATAGACATTGAAGGGGTTGAGAGTTACGAACAACCTAGCGTCCATCACCATAGCACTGGCTCCATACTGCACGCAGATCTCAGGGTTCGGTGCTTTGGTATCAATAAATTCACGAGAAGCGACATTTGATGGTGCCAATGTGGTTGTAGAACTAAAAGCAATGCCGATTCCAATTCCCAAAATCAACACCCCTCCCATAATTGCGATAGTGAAGAGGTTAAACATCGGGGATTGAAAATTAGAGGGTCTAGAAGTAGTAGCCGATCTACCAGTCGATTTACGTCTCATTGTTGCTTAATCACCTTCACGTCAATTGAGCAGGAGTAGTCTAAATTTTTCTACCTCTTTCAGTATGCCTAGTTTTAACTGTAATTGTGTGGGAGTTTGTGAAAATTTTCTTCTTAAATGACAACAATAGCAGATTATTTAACAGGACTTACGCAATAACTCTCTGAAATTCTTATCCCTTTGTGTCCTTCTCTGACGAGATGCTGCGCGAATGCGTCCTTTGCGGTTAGTTTTTTCATGATTTTGCGTAAGTCTTATTTAAATTTTTGAATGCAATTTCAAGGTTAGTTGGTGACAGTTCCAATTTATATTAACTAGCTAGTAATCTTATCTATAAATTTGGATAAATTATTTTAATGACATATTTTTCGATGCAGATATTTTTATCACCCCTAGTATTTGATGTCTCAAACAATGTAAATTAACTTTGAATACAATTTCAATACCTAACTCAAAGCAAGTGAAATTTCAAAAAGCCTTACTATCGGGCAAGAGCTTCAAAACTTCGCAATTTCAAATTCTCCTAGCTGATAGTCTAACTATTTTTTGGGGAGATTGGCTAGATTTACGTGCTAGAGTTGTGCAAGTTGCTGCATCAGGGTTAATATCTCCACTGATATATATTTTAGCTTTTGGTTTAGGTTTGGGTAGTTCCATCAAACCAGGGTCAGGAATTAGTGGTAACTATGAAAACTATTTGGAATTTATATTACCAGGTATGGTAGCACTGTCGTCAATGACCATTAGCTTTGGTGGGACGACATTTTCCATTTGTGGAGACAGATTATTTAGTAAAACTTTCGAGGAATTATTGTTAACTCCTATACATCCATTAGCATTACACATCGGCAAAATGTTGGCGGGAGTAGTGCGGGGGTTGATGACATCAGGTTCGGTGATTTTAGTAGCGGTACTGTTGACTGGAAATTGGAATTTTTTGAATCCGCTATTTTTAGTTTTACTTGTACTCAATTGTGCTGTATTTGCAGGGTTGGGAGTGATTGTAGGATTGAGTGTGCGATCGCTCGAATCAGTAGGACTCTACAACAACTTTATAATTATCCCCATGTCTTTTTTAGGAGCGACCTTTTTTGACCCTGGTACATTACCAGCAGCCCTGAAAGTTGTAGTTTACTTGTTACCCTTAACCTATGCCAGCATCGGACTACGTGCTGCTGCTCATTTACCCTTGTCTCAGTTTCCTTGGTATAGCATACCGATTTTGTTAGCAGCCGCCATCGCTCTTTCTCTTTGGGGTGCTTATAAATTTGCTCACCAGCAGGATTAAATGGTATTTGGGAAAGTAGCTATAGACAGTTGTATGTAGACCGATATCCGGTACATTGCACATAGAAAATAGCATTCAATATTTCTCGTAAATCTACATCTATCGGATGACCAAATCCCTTGGGTGTGGATAAAATCAAAGTGAAACTTCTTGAATGCTGTCAAGATTCAGCAAAGATTCATTCGCAGTTTCTTCAGTGACTGTTGTGCGATCGCACCGCTTGGCAAAGGTACAATAATCACACATTTTACTGCCCTCCGGCACTTGGGGAAACTGTATGTTATTTTGATAATCCTCCAACCAATCAGTTAACTGATTTAACAGTTGCTTAAGCTTCTTTGCTGTTTTTAGATGTTGAGCAGTATTGTAAGTAAATTTAATATTTTGCGGTTTGCCTTCAGATTGAACAAACCAGTAAGTCATGGAAATATTTTCTGGTGAATAAGCGCTAGTTTCAGCCAAAACATACATATAAAGGCGTGTTTGCCAATTAGATTCTAACTTGCGCTTATGAAGTGGTTTCGGATAAGTCTTCCAATCGAGAATTTGTGCTTGTTGGTTATCTGCAATCAATAAATCATAGACAACCGTCAACAAATAGTTTTGAATTTGCAGAGTGCGGTAATGTTCACTTTCACGAAAAGTTTGATTGTCTGTTGCAGACATTAAAATTTCTGGGGCTGCATCTGTAAAACCAGCCATCCACCTTTGCAATTGAGGATCTGCTTGGAGAATACTATCAATTGGTAAGCCCATTTCTCGCTGCTGCATCAGCAGGTGAAAGCGGCTACCCAAAGTTTGGCGTTCCTCGTGTTCGGGATTTGCAGGGGAATTGAGTTGTTCTAAGTAAGTGTGTTGGAATTTACGCGGACAAGCTTCTAGTAAGTTGAGTTGTCCTTGAGACAGTCGTAATAATTCAGTGGTAGTTGATAGCATCCTTCTATATGTCGGGTGGGGTCATTGGCAAGCCTCCCAAACTTCTTTAAAGGGGAAGGGGGAAAGGGGAAAGGGGAAAGGTTTTAAATCCCTTACCC
>NZ_JACKZU010000525.1:0-4002 GCF_014222165.1 Nostoc sp. 2RC | reverse complement strand
AAGCAATCGCAAAGTCTCTGGGATTGCTTCGCTTCGCTCGCAATGACATCTTAGATTTAATCATGACTATCTACTTAATTTAAATAATTGTTCAGAGTCTCTTCTAAAGTAAAAGGACATTCTTGAGGAAAAAAATTTAATTTAATACCTGTTTCTTCAGATGCTTTGAGACGGGCTTTTTGATAACAATTTTCCAACGATTCCACAATTATAGGCTGTAAACTAGGGCTATCTTCTAATAAGACTTCAATACAGATGCGTTGTTCTATAATGGTACTGCGCCAACTTTCACTTCTTTTTTGTGGTTGATATTGCCATTTTATTAAGTGCATTAATAGTACAATTAATCGATTTTTTAACTCTCGTTTTTCACTTCTCCCCATGCTTTCAATTTCTTCGATTAAATTAGGTATGTCTACTTCATTAAATTTTTGCTCTTTTAACTGCTGAGCAACTGTTTTTGTCCACAAATAAAAGTCTTTGTTATATAGATTTTGGATATTAACAGATGAAGTATTCATATAATTTTTGTTAGTAGTCCAACACATTCAATTTAAGGTGAGCTAAAAAAGCCCACCTAATTTAAAATTACACCAATAAAGCTTGTGCTTCTTTGGAAATCACGCGCCCTTCATCCTCAAAACCAGCAATTTGATCGAAGTTCAAATAGCGATACAAATTATCAGCAAAAGGATCGATTTTCTTCGCCACAATATCTAAATATTCCGCTACTGTGGGAATGCGTCCTAATAGCGCGCAAACTGCGGCTAATTCTGCGGAACCAAGATACACTCTGGCATCTTTGCCCATGCGATTATTGAAGTTGCGAGTAGAGGTAGAAAATACTGTTGTTCCATCAGCGACTCGCGCTTGATTTCCCATACACAAACTGCATCCTGGCATTTCGGTTCTCGCACCCGCAGCCCCAAAAATGGCATACACTCCTTCTTCTTTTAATTGGTGTTCGTCCATGCGAGTTGGTGGTGCTATCCACAAGCGAGTTTTCACTTCACCTGCACCTTCCAAAACTTTCGCCATTGCTCGATAATGACCGATATTTGTCATACACGAACCCAGAAATACTTCTTGCACTGGGTCGTTAGCAACTTCCGATAATAATTTAACATTATCTGGGTCATTGGGAGCAGCAACAATTGGTTCTTTGATTTCGTTCAAATCAATTTCAATTATTTGGGCATACTCGGCATCGGCGTCGGCTTCTAATAACACGGGATTTGCTAACCATTCTTCCATTTTGGCAATGCGGCGGAGGATGGTACGGGCATCGTGATAGCCCCGTGCTATCATATTTTTCAAAAGTGCGACGTTAGAACGCAAATATTCTGAAATTGTCTCTACACTCAACTTAATGGTAGAACCTGCACAAGAACGTTCGGCGGTGGCGTCGGCGAGTTCAAAGGCTTGTTCAACTTTCAAATTTGGCAAACCTTCAATTTCTAAAATTCGCCCGGAGAAGACATTTTTCTTGTTTTGTTTCTCTACTGTTAGCAAACCTTGTTGAATTGCTACGTAGGGAATGGCATTGACAATATCCCGCAGGGTGACACCGGGTTGTAATTCACCTTTGAATCTTACCAAAACTGATTCTGGCATATCCAAAGGCATAACGCCCAAAGCCGCAGCAAAGGCTACTAACCCAGAACCGGCGGGGAAGGAAATTCCTAAGGGAAAGCGGGTATGGGAGTCGCCGCCTGTTCCCACGGTGTCTGGTAGCAGCATCCGGTTTAACCAAGAGTGGATGATACCATCGCCGGGACGCAAGGCGACACCGCCACGTTGGGCAAAAAAGTCGGGGAGGTCGTGGTGGGTTTTAATGTCTACTGGTTTGGGATAAGCTGCTGTATGACAGAAACTCTGCATTACTAAGTCTGCGCTGAAACCCAGACAAGCGAGTTCTTTTAATTCGTCGCGGGTCATGGGGCCCGTGGTATCCTGGGAACCAACGGTGGTCATGATGGGTTCGCAAGATGTACCGGGACGCACGCCAGCTAAGCCGCAAGCTTTACCAACCATTTTTTGTGCTAGGGTGTAGCCTTTGCCTGTGTCGCTTGGTTGTTGGGGACGGATAAAGACATTGCTGGGTTCTAAACCAAGGGCAAGGCGTGTTTTATCGGTGAGGGTACGCCCGATGAGTAGGGGGATGCGTCCACCTGCGCGGACTTCATCGAGGATGGTATCTGGTTTGAGGGTGAAGGTAGAAATAACTTCCCCTGCTTCGTTTGTAATTTCGCCTTTGTATGGGTGGATGGTAATAACCATGCCTGTTTCGAGTTTGGTGACATCGCACTGGATAGGCAAAGCACCGGCATCTTCAGCTGTGTTAAAGAAGATTGGGGCGATCGCACCACCTAAAATATACCCCCCTGCGCGTTTGTTGGGCACATAAGGTATATCATTTCCCAAATGCCACAACACCGAATTGATAGCAGACTTCCGCGAGGAACCAGTACCAACTACATCCCCCACATAAGCCACAGGATGTCCTTGCTTTTTCAGTTCGGCAATGGTTTCTAAACTTCCCGGTTGCCGTGACTCTAACATTACTAAGGCGTGTAAGGGAATATCCGGGCGAGTCGTGGCGCTTTGGGCGGGGGATAAGTCATCGGTGTTGGTTTCCCCAGGGACTTTAAAAACTGTAACAGTAATCGCTTCTGGTACAGTGGGGCGGGCAGTAAACCACTCACCTTCCGCCCAAGAGTCAATTACTAGTTTGGCATAGGGATTGGTTTTCGATAACTCCAAAACATCATGGAAAGCATCGTATACCAACAAAATTTTACTTAAGGCATTGGCGGCGTAGGCGGCGATGGGTTCCTTTCCTTGTCCTCCCATTACCAAAGGAGTTTCGGAAGAGTCGGATACCGATACGGTGGGCAATTGCAGCAAATCAATTAAAGCTTGCACGTTATAACCACCCACCATTGTGCCCAGCAATTGCACCGCTTGTATGGGGGAAATTAAAGGACTAGTGATTTCTTTTTTGGCAATACCTGTAAGAAATCCAGCTTTCACATAAGCCGCTGCATCGACACCAGGGGGGACGCGATCGCTCAATAAATGCAATAATGTATCTTCTTCACCCTTGGGCGGATTCTTCAGTAATTCACATAATTCTGAGGTTTGCTTCGCATCCAACGGTAAGGGGGGAATTCCTAATGCTGCCCTTTCGACGACGTGTTGACGGTATTGTTCTAGCATTTTTGTATTCTCCGTTGGCCTGTTCTACTCTTAATTATGAAATATTTTTAGGCAAGACTTTGCTATAAAAGTTTACCTTACTTTTATTACTCAAAGCTTTACTAGTAATAGCTTATTAGCAATTTAGTTTTATACTAAAAGTTTAGTTATCGTCTCTCAAATATTTTTAACTTTTTATAGACTCCGAATAAACTCGTTTAGAGGATCTTTTAAAACTCCTTAGTGATGTGGGAAATACTTTTAGATTCCCTTAAATCACCCTTCAAAAGGGGGACTTTGGTTCTGTTTCCTTCCTTTTTAAGAAAGGTTAGGGGGGATCGATAAGTGCCTAAAGTCACAGCTAACCACTTTCAAAACAACCTCTAAGTGTTGCTGTAAACTCCACCTTAGTTATAAATTAATTAATTTACTGAGAATTTATTCTGATTGTTGATTTAACCAAGCTTCTAAATCAGCAATACTAGAAAAATCTAATAACGCTTCTCCTAAGTTTTCTAATTGTTCAATTGATAATCCTGTAATTTGCTCGATTAATAACGCATTAATTTCACCAATACGGCGATTAAGTAGACGCAGTATCAAATCTCTTTCTCCTTTCTGTCTGCCTTCTTGTCTTCCTTCTTGTCTTCCTTCTTGTCTGCCTTCTTCTTTGGCTTGTTCTCTGTTTCTTTGATAAAGTGGTTCTAGTCGCATAATTAACTCCCGAGTGCGATTCGTTTAACCCAAATGAGTAGAAATACTCTCTTAAGGTTAGCTAGGTTAACCAACCTAGACAACTTGGAT
>NZ_JACKZU010000524.1:0-4027 GCF_014222165.1 Nostoc sp. 2RC | reverse complement strand
CCTATATAATGTAATTCCATAGATAAAGTATTAAATAAATAGATATATTTAGATGTTTTTTTGAACACAACTTAAATACCTGTATTTAACTATTCCTTATTTTCTTTTTGAACTAGATATAGGAATCCTATTTGATTTTTGAACAAAATTGCGTACACTTTACTCTTTTATAAACCTATTGCCTATTGCCTATTGCCTCTTGCCTGCCTATACAGATCGATCGGTTCATTAATCAAATCGGACTACTATAAATGATTTATTTTGCACGACTACTTATGAAATGGTCGTTAGAAGGAAAATGGATTGCCTCTGGCTTTGGCTTATCCTTATTATTAATGAGTTTAGTTAGTGTTATTTCTTACCAAAACGCTACCCAATTAATTGCAAGTAGCAATAAAGTAAAAGATACAAATGACGTAATGAAAAATATTACTGATATATTAGCAACACTAACTGATGCAGAAGCTGGACGCAGAGGTTATATATTATACGGAGAACAATTAGAACTCAATCGTTACTATCAGGCAATGGCAAGCCTGGATACCAAAGTCAAAAACTTGCAGCAACAAGTTGCTGAGGATACCTATCAACAGCAGCATTTAACAAAGTTAAAATTACTCATTTCTCAACGCATTGAACTATCTAAAAAGTCTATTGCCCTCAAGCAAGTAGGTAAATCAAGCTTTGCTATTCAAGCACCCATACTTGCTCAAAGTAATCAAAATCGTAGTCAAATTCGTGAAACACTTACCCAAATGCAAGCCAGGGAACAACAGTTACTACAAATTTTAGTCAGACATTCCCAAGATAATATTCATAATCGAATGTTGATTGAATTTCTTGGCACTTTCTTGAGTTTTGCAACTTTATTAGGTGTTTACGTTTTATTATATCAACAATTATTAAAACGACAGCAGGCCGAAGCCCTTCAAAGAACTTTAGCCCAAGAAAAAGAACTTAGTGAATTGAAGTTACGTTTTTTTTCGATGGTATCTCATGAATTTCGCACTCCATTAAGTATTATCTTGGGTTCGGCTCAATTATTATCTCAAAGTAATCAGCAGTGGAGTGAAGAAAAAAAAATCAAAAATCTGCATCGAATTCAATCATCAGCTAGGTCAATGAACCAGTTATTAACTGATATTTTAACTTTGACAAGGGCAGAAGCTGGTAAATTAGAATTTCATCCCAAACTAATGGATTTAGAAGCATTTTGTATTAATTTAATAGAAGACTTGCAATTTAGCGATCGCCAACAGCATACTATTAAATTTATTAGTCAAGGAAACTGTACTCATGCAAAATTAGATGAAAATTTATTATATTCGATTTTGACTAATTTACTTTCCAATGCTATGAAATATTCATCTCCTGAAGAAAGTATTTTTTTGATACTTAGTTGCGAACCACACGCAATATTTTTTAAAATCCAAGATAATGGAATAGGAATACCCCAAGAATTTCAACAACATTTGTTTGAGCCTTTTCATCGTGCTAATAATGTAGGCAAGATTGTTGGTAGTGGACTGGGACTAGCCGTAGTTAAAAAATGCTTAGAAATACATCATGGAGAAATTTCTGTAAGTAGTGAAGTAGGAGGTGGAACAAGTTTTACAGTAAAAATTCCCCAAACCAAGATTTAATATTAATCAATCTGGTAAGCTAGTTGAGTTATACAATTTAAAAGCGCATCAGCTTACTATAGGACTCCGATTTGAATCCTGAACTAATCTAAATTCCAGTAAGTTAGAGATTTTGCGATCGCTTGACCATCTAAAACCAAGCTAAGTTGTCCATTGCTCAGAACGCTAGTTCCTTTGATATAAGCAGCAACTGAGATTGTTTCTCCTAGAGGATGGATAACAGAGGATTGCTTACCAATAATGCAATCTACTTCTAAAGCACAGAGTTTATCTAAGTAACGAAATAATAATAACGGCTTATCCTGCTTGCAAGTATTTAGTCTATCTTTAGTGTAAGTACTAACTGCACTGGGAAGGTGGTTAGGACAAATCAGCACATCGGTTAATAAGTGGATAGGGACGAGCGTTTCTGTACTTACAAACCCACTGTAACTACCAGAAGACTGCAAAAATAACATGCGTCCCCCTTGAGTTTGGAGAATTTGCTCGGACTGGGATAGACAAATTTGCTCGACGGAATTGGCGATAAATGCATAGATTCTAGAGTTCGCTTCACAGACGATCAGTTGAGCAATTTTTTGCTCTAGGGGAATTTGTAGCGAGAAGGCTGTACCATGTCCGGCTTTAGACTTCAATACTAGTCTTCCTTGAATAGCTGTTAATTGCTTGCAAATTTCAGTTAATTCTGCTCCTAACTCTAAATTACGATGGCATAAAACAGATGAAACCTCTGGTTCCAGTACCAACTCAGTCACTTGTGAGATATTCCCTGGTTTTGTTAGGGCCAGTCCTTGGGCTAAAGCTTGTTGATAAATTTGAGATAAGTCAAGTCCTGCGCCATCATCACAGCCATCAATAACGAGTTGATTTCCCTGCTGGTAAACTTGAATTTCAATTATCCCGTTGCTATTTTTACCTAGCTGTTGGCGTGTTTGGCAAGATTCTATACTTTGCTGTAGTAAATAACAACTTATATGCAACAGCAGGACACGGAGGCGATCGCTAAATGCGCCATCGACTTGGATATCGCTAATTTGTAAATGTAATCTAGCAGACTTATTTTGCAAAGATTGTAACTGCGACCAAAGCCGATGCAAGGGTTCTAAGGCTGCTTTTAAAGAAATATTTGTAACTTTTTTAACTAAATCGGCAGAACGACTAAGTAAATTTTCCTGCTGTATGAGTTCTTGTTTGAGTTGGTGGCGATTATTATTCAGGGAATGAACGGTTGATGTCACCTGAGAGGCTTCAGCCAAAACAGATTGTAGAGTATTGTACAATTGCTGAGAGCGAGAAGCAGCCAGAGGGGAAAGTGTATTTGAAATTGCTGCTAAACGTGCAGACCATTCCTGGAGATTATCCAGCAGGCGTTGTAATCGTTTAACTTGTCGGAGCAATTGTCCGATGGTATGTTGCTGTTCTTCTTCCTGACAAACTTGCCGATTATAGGTAGTTAGTAATGTTGCTAGGAGCGTGTTTAGTTGTTCGAGATGCTGAATATTGATTGGCGTGGCGGTTGGAATACTGGTTGCAACAATGGTGGGAATGGATTCTTGCAAAGAAAGTGTACGATCATCGGCAAAAGATTTAACCAAGGATGTTTCAGTTGATTGGGATAAATCCCCCAACCAAGGATGAAAATCTTTTTCTTTATACTCCATCGTATTTGTCAGTTCCCCTACATTGGCGGGAAGCGGTTCGACATCTACGCTATCAAAGTTACCAAGCCTGGGGTTAGTTTCATCTATTAGTTCCCTGTTAAGACTTTTAACTATAACTTGCTCTGGTAGAGCCGTAGAAAATTCTAGCCCAGCCAAGGAATCGCCAAACTCGATAACTGGTTGATGTTCCTGCTGTTGATCTTTCGATGTATCGAGGATTGTTTCCTGGGGGATGATGCTTTGTTGATTGCCAAATTCTGCTTGCAGACGAGCCACAATGGCAGACATCCGCTCGATAATTTCTACTTCCTCAATTTTCGAGGCTGTTAAAAATGCCATCAGTAGCATCTGTAGGCAATCTAATCCTTCCGACAACAGGGAAGCGATGGGGGCGTTGACAGTTGCCCGATACTGATATAAAAGCTGAAAAATCTCTGTTAGTGCAGCCGCAACTATAGCAATGGTATCTAACTCGGCTGCTATGGCAATGGAATGCAAAGAACTAGCAGCCTCCATGAGAGCCAAAGCTGTACCGGGGTTACTGTTTTTTGTATAGTTAGGCAACTCCTGTTCCAAGAACAGTAACAAATCGATGGCTTCTTCTAGAAAGCGATCGCTGTTCTGCGGTTGGGGGACAAAATCGGTACTCATCGAAACTCCTGGTTTGTGACAATTCTATAGACTTCTAAGAGAAGTGGGGAAAAGGGGAAGGGGTAAAGGGGA
>NZ_JACKZU010000523.1:0-4091 GCF_014222165.1 Nostoc sp. 2RC | reverse complement strand
CCCCATCTCCCCATCTCCCCATGCCTCAAGCCCCACGCCCAATAGTTATGTTAACGACACCACAAAGCAACGAAAACCCTGTTTGGCTTGTAATTATCCGCCTTTTGCGCTGGCATAAACCTGAAGGACGATTAATACTGATGATTCCTGCCCTGTGGGCTGTATTTTTGGCAGCTGCGGGGAAACCGCCTTTACCTTTGGTTGGGGTAATTGTATTGGGTACTCTAGCCACAAGTGCGGCTGGGTGTGTTGTCAATGATTTGTGGGATAGAGATATCGATCCAGAAGTGGAAAGAACACGCGATCGCCCCCTAGCTTCCCGTGCATTATCAGTGAAAGTTGGGATTGTTGTTGCTATTGTGGCGATGGCTTGTGCAGCAGTTCTAGCTTTTTATCTTAACCCCTTGAGTTTTTGGCTATCTGTAGCAGCAGTGCCAGTAATTCTACTTTATCCAGGGGCAAAGCGAGTGTTTCCCGTACCTCAACTAATACTTTCCATCGCCTGGGGTTTTGCGGTGTTAATTAGCTGGAGTGCGGTAACCCACAATATCTCCCAGCCAACTTGGTTACTTTGGGGCGCAACTGTATTGTGGACATTGGGATTTGATACAGTTTATGCCATGAGCGATAGAGAAGACGATCGCCGCATTGGTGTTAATTCTAGCGCTCTATTTTTTGGCGATTATGCCCCTTTGGCTATTGGAGTTTTTTTTGCGGGCACAATCTTGTTATTAGCTTGGTTAGGCTTAGTCATCAACCTCCACCTACCTTTCTGGATTACTCTCACCCTAGCCACCATCGGCTGGATTTGGCAATGTCTTCGATTAACAGACCAAAACTTACCTAACCCTGCTTATGGTGAGATGTTCCGACAAAACGTGTGGATTGGTTTTATCTTACTTGCTGGTATGGTAGTTGGCTGTTTATGAAGAATACAGAATTCAGAATTCAGAATTCAGAATACAGAATTCAGCAATTTTTCATAAAAAACCTATGCAAAAAAGGGTGTAGGGGTTAATATGTCAAGAAAACTAATTTCAACGACACCCCACACCCTTCTTATTTACCGTCAACCGTCAACCGTCAACAGCTTACTATTCAACATTAGACATGAGAAGCTTTGAAATCTCCGCATGTGCTAGCACAGCAGCAGGTTCGCGCTGGAGGGCGTTATAATACTTTCTTTCAAAAGTATTGCCTGTCTCTAAAGGCACAATCAAATTGCGGATATCAGCAGTTAAATTTTGCAAATAATCCAGGGGTATTGGTTCATCTGCTGTCAGCATTTCATCAATTTGCACAACAATTTCAGAAATTCGATGTAACCAAGCAAATTGTTCGTGACCGATGACTAGTTGCAGAAGTTGTGTATTTGATACCCGTCCACTAACCTGTTCGTAGGCGATGCGTTCTGTCTCCAGCAACATTTTGTGAAGGTACAATAACTTGTTTCGCAAATCGCGCAGGTATTGATGTTGACGGATTCTTTGTAGAAGTGTGTTGGAAGTCAATGTTACCATCCTCTCGTAACGACAGTCTTTAATAACTTGAATAATTTCTGCTTTGGTATTTATAGCAAGGGACTGGTGACTGGGTGAAAAGTCTTTGTTTGGAAAAGTTGAGAGTGGCGGCTTTTGCCATTCTGTTTTTTTGGTTTTTGTCTAAGTTCGATTGTCTGTTGATGTCCTGACCACCAAGGCTTGCGCTATGTCAACTAAAGTTCATCCATAGCAGGTAACAAGCAATAGATTGGAAAGTCTGTTGATGTTAGGGTTTTAGCATTAGTTTATGCCCTAAATTAGCCTACAACTGCTGTGTCGATTTTTTTACTAGGACGCACTATAGTTAACACATCTTTTTATAGCGGTCATTTCTCATATTTGATTAATCATATATTAGCATAAAAATATAGCAAGTATATAGACAGGACTATCGAGTAAACAGTAATTATGGAAAAACCGTTTTCATGTCCCTAGCACATACAATTCTGGGTCTTCTTCAGCAGCAAGCAATGACGGGCTATGACCTGAAAACAACCTGCTTCGACCAATGCATCGGTCATTTGTGGCCAGCAGACCAAGCACAAATTTACAGAACCCTGGAAAAGCTAGTTGAACAAGGCTGTATTACCTGTACCATTGAGATTCAACACGATCGCCCTAATCGCAAAGTCTACACCATCACCGAATCAGGGAAAGCTGAATTAGTCAGATGGCTTGGCACTCACCAACCCTTAGCGATTTTACGCGAACCATTGCTGGTTCAGTTACACTTTGCGGATTTATTGCCTAATGAAATGATTATTCATCTATTAGAGCAGCAATTAGCCGCTCGCAATGAAAAGCTTGCCAAATGTGAAAATATTGATTTACCAGTACTGGGTGATGAGTCTGCTAGCCGTGAAGAAGTAATGCAAAGGCTGGTGCTGGAGTTGGTGATTCGTAGAGAACAGACTTATATTGATTGGCTGAAGACAGCAATTAAAGTCATTAGTCAGCAAGATCCACATCAATCACAATATCAAATTTTCTAACTCTCATCAATCAAAAGAATGACAACAATAGCAGTTAATCCCTATCTCGATGGCAATTTTGCCCCAATCCGCGAAGAAATCATCGCTGACAAATTGTCAGTTATTGGCGAACTACCCCCTGAATTATCCGGGATGTTTGTCCGCAATGGCCCTAACCCGCAATGGTCGCCAATCGGTCAATATCACTGGTTTGATGGAGATGGCATGTTGCATGGCCTACAAATTAGCAACGGCGTAGCAACTTATACTAATCGCTACATCCAAACAAGAGGATGGAAAATAGAAAAAGAAGCGGGTAAGGCTATCTGGACTGGGTTATTAGAACCACCACAAATGGATAATCCCTATGGCCCCGGTAAAAATACAGCTAACACCGCCTTAGTGTGGCACGCCGGACAAATGTTGGCACTGAATGAAGGCGGTAGTCCTCACGCCATCAAGCTTCCCGAATTAGAAACCATTGGCGAATACACTTATAACGGCAAACTAATTTCCCGCTTTACTGCCCATCCCAAAGTAGACCCAGTGACGGGCGAAATGATCTTCTTTGGCTACTCTCTGTTTCCACCACCATACCTGCAATATAGTGTAGTTTCCGCAGCAGGGGAACTGCTATGGACAGTGCCAATCGATCTGCCCATAGGGGTGATGATGCACGACTTCGCCATTACAGAAAATTACACGATTTTCATGGATTTGCCCATGACTTTCAACCCAGAGCGATCGCAACGTGGAGAACCAGCATTTATGTTTGAGAGCGATCGCCCCAGTCGTTTTGGCATCATACCACGTCACGGTGACAACAGTAATATCCGCTGGTTTGAAAGTCCTGCTTGCTACGTCTTCCATACCCTCAACGCCTACGAAGACAAAGACGAAGTAGTGCTGATTGCTTGTCGTATGAGTTCCACCACAGTGTTGATTGCTGATGATTCCCAACAAGACCCAGAAGCAAACATTCCTCGCCTGTATCGCTGGCGATTTAACCTCAGCACCGGCACAGTGCGCGAAGAAATGTTAGATGACGTAGCCTCAGAATTTCCCCGCGTCAACGAAAACCTGTTGGGGCGACAAACCCGGTATGGCTACACTAACAAAATGGCTAACAGTCCTTTACCTTTATTTGAAGGTATCATCAAATACGACCTCAGCAGTGGCAAGTCCCAAATTCACCAATACGGAAAAGGACGCTACGGTGGTGAAGCCGTGTTTGCACCCCGCCCAGGTGCAAGCGCTGAGGATGATGGTTGGCTGGTGACTTTCCTCCACGATGAAAATTCAAATACTTCAGAATTCCTAGTGCTGAACGCCCAAGATATAACTGCTGAACCTGTAGCGCGGGTGATAATTCCCCAGCGCGTACCCTATGGATTTCATGGTACTTGGGTTCCACAGCAATAACTATTTAGGGAATTCCAAAAAATCAATTATTCGGGTTGCGTTGAGTGTTGACTGTTGACAGTTAACACTCTTTCGTGGAATAAGTAAGTCGGTGAAATAAAACCAAACTATGTAAAGAAAAGTAAATAAGGCTCAAACTCTTTCTCCCCCTGCTCCC
>NZ_JACKZU010000522.1:0-4099 GCF_014222165.1 Nostoc sp. 2RC | reverse complement strand
CTTTTGGTCTAATTGTAATGACTAATTTTCATACTAGTTTTTTTCAGTAATCTTCCACAAGGAAGATATTATAACTGGAATTGTCATGGTTTATTGAAATTTATCTCCATCAAATCAGGGATCGTTATGATAGAAAGTAATCCGAAACGACAATTAGTAATTATCGGCGGAGCCGAAGATAAAGAAGGCGATTGCCAGATTTTGCGGGAATTTGTTCGCCGCGCTGGAGGTACAAAAGCTAACATTGTGATTATGACGGCGGCGACAGAACTACCGAGAGAGGTGGGAGAAAATTATATTAGAGTGTTTGAGCGATTAGGAGCCGAGCATGTCCGCATCGTTGATACAGAAACTCGCGATGATGCTTCTTCATCCACGGCATTGAAAGCTATTGAAAATGCAACTGGAATATTTTTCACTGGAGGAGACCAAGCTCGCATCACCAGTATTCTCAAGGACACTGACATCGATGCGGCGATTCACAAACGCTATGCGGAAGGCGCAGTCATCGCAGGTACTAGCGCCGGAGCTGCTGTGATGCCAGATAAAATGATCGTTGAAGGTGACTCCCAAACTCATCCTCGCATTGAAACTGTGGAAATGGGGCCTGGTATGGCATTTCTACCAGGAGTCGTAATTGACCAACATTTTTCTCAGCGTGGAAGATTGGGGCGCTTAATTTCGGCTTTGGTACTAGAGCCGGCTGTTTTGGGATTCGGTATTGATGAGAATACCGCAATGGTTGTCACAGATAGTCAAATTGAGGTCATCGGTGAAGGTGCAGTCACAATTGTCGATGAATCAGATGCTACATATAACAATGTAGGAGAAATTTTGAAGGACGAATCCTTGGCCATTTGTGGAGCTAAGCTACATATTTTGCCACACGGCTATAAATTTGACCTCAAAACCCGCCAACCTATTCTCAATAATGGCTCTGTGGCAAATGTTTCTGTAGGAGTCTAGTGAAGTTACTGAATCAGGGGATGATTGAAGTTGACGTGGGGATTATACAACACCCAAATTCTCAAATCATCCCGCAATTATGCAAAGCCGAGTTAGTGATTACCTGCGTGTCAGTAGTATGCATAAAAAGGGGTGATGGAGAGTTACTATTTCTTAGTATATTAAGAATTACTTAATAAACCTTTAATTTAGTAAAATACAGTCATCATAAAATACTGGGAAAATTCTTAAAGTTTCCCAGTTTTTTAGTATCGTAACTCAGTTAGTAACTTGACGATGAAAGCCATAATATTAGCTGCTGGTGTTGGACAACGCTTGGGGAAAGATGGGCAAATCCAACCCAAATGCTTACTGAAGTTTAACGGCAAATCTTTATTAGAGCGCCATTTGATATATCTTCGTCATTATCAGATAGACGAAGTAGTAATTGCCGTGGGCTACCAGGCAGAAAAAATTCAGGATGAAATCAAAGCATTGGGAGCCGAAAACTGGGTTACTACAGTTTACAATCCTGACTATACTAAAGGTAGTGTTATCAGCTTGTGGGCTTTACGTCAAGATGTTGCTGCTGCTGATGATTTATTGTTAATGGATGCAGATGTTTTGTGCGATCGCTACATCATCGAACGGCTAGTAAAGACAAATATCGCCAATTGCTTTCTGTTGGATCGAGATTTTGAAGTGGGGGATGAACCCGTAAAGCTATGTGTCAAAGATGGTTATTTAGTGGAGTTTCGCAAACAAGTGGCTCTTACCCTGTATGATTTTGCTGGCGAATCCGTGGGATTCTTTCGTTTTGAAAATGCCATCGCTCGCCAACTCGCCAGCCGTACAGAACAATATATTAATAACGGACTGCACCACCAGCCTTATGAAGAAGTAATTCGTGATTTACTATTAGAAACTCCAGAAATATTTGGTTACGAAGATATCACTGGTTTACCTTGGATTGAAATCGATTTTCCCGAAGATATTCAACGTGCCCAAAACGAAATTTTACCCCAAATTGAAATGACATAAGAGAGAAATTCTTGCAAAATAATTGAAAATTCATAAGTAAAACAGGTTTGATTCATAGCTATCAAAACGAGCTAAACACACAAGATTCATCTATTGCCGAATAGAGTGAATAAATCTTTGGCACTCATTCTTAATACTGGCTGTTCATCTAATTTGTAAAACCAAAGCGAAATCTAACCTCCTTATGTCATGTTCGGCAAAATAATTATGATTAAATCTCACGCAAAGGCGCAAAGATGCAAAGTTTTTATTGTAAATAATTAGACAAACCTGATATTACCTAGTAGAAAAAGGGGAAAATTTAAAGTCAGATGCAGTTGAAATAAGACCAAAAGAACTTGTAAAAAAGGCGATTGAACGCGTCTCAAAAACCATACAAATTGGAAAATAATTGCGCCAAATGGATATTCAAAAAACATCTTTGCTAACTCTTGCACAATCGGAAATCGAAAATTCAAAATCCCAAATGTCATTAAGTAAGTTTTCTCAACTGCGACAATTATTAGAATCGCCTCAACTGGAATTCATCATGGAAGCTCACAATGGAATTAGTGCCCGCATTGTGGAAGAAGCTGGATTTAAGGGAATTTGGGCGAGTGGATTAGCTGTTTCGGCTCAATATGGCGTTCGAGACAATAACGAAGCCAGTTGGACTCAAGTTGTAGAAATGCTAGAGTTCATGTCTGATGTTACCAACATCCCTATTTTGTTAGATGGCGATACAGGTTATGGCAACTTTAATAACATGCGTCGCTTAGTTAGAAAATTAGAACAACGGGGTATTGCTGGAGTTTGTATAGAAGATAAACTTTTTCCCAAAACCAATAGCTTTATTAATGGTAGTCGCCAAGCCTTGGCTGATATCGATGAATTCTGCGGCAAAATTAAAGCTGGGAAAGATAGCCAAACCCATGCAGATTTCTGTATCATCGCCCGACTGGAAGCTTTGATTGCTGGTTGGGATCTTTCGGAAGCATTGCGGCGAGCTGAAGCTTACCATGCAGCAGGAGCAGACGCTATTCTGATTCACAGTAAATCATCTCGTCCCGACCAAGTGCTAGCTTTTGCAAAAGAGTGGGCGGGACGTTCTCCATTGGTAATTATACCGACCAAATATTACAGCACCGCCACCGATGTGTTTCGCAAAGCCCAAATTAATTTAGTGATTTGGGCAAACCACATGATTCGAGCTGCTGTTGCTAGTATGCAAGCGATCGCCCGCGAAGTTCAAGCCAGTGAAACTTTAATCAACATTGAAGATGACATCGCCCCAGTCAAGGAAATTTTCCGCTTACAAGGAGCCGACGAACTTTTAGAAGCCGAAAAACGTTATTTTAGCAACGGACGCCACCATACTCAAGCGATCGTTTTAGCTGCTACTAGAGGACAAGAATTAGCAGGATTGACTTTAGATAAACCAAAAGTCATGTTACCCCTTGGAGGTAAACCCCTGCTGAGACTTTTAGTTGATAAATTCAAAAAACTTAGCATCAACGATATCACCGTTGTGGCAGGTTACAAAGCAGAAACTATCAACGTTGCAGGTACAAAAGTTATTTGTAACCCAGATTATGCAACAACCGGAGAATTAGCATCCTTAGCCTGCGCCCAAGACAGCTTCGCTGACGAAATGCTCATACTTTATGGCGATTTACTATTTAGAAGTTATATCTTGCGAGACTTATTAGAATGTCCTGGAGAAATTGTCGCCGTGGTTGATTCTGTCATCAACTGTAAATCAGTTAGCGGTTCTCCTGACTATGCTTATTGTTCAGTTCGAGATGACCTTTCCATCTTTGGACAAGATGTTAACTTGTTGCACATCTCCAAAGCCACCGAAACCCAACTGGGAAATTCCTGCGGACGCTGGATAGGAATGTTACGCTTACGCACTCAAGGTAGAAAATGGGTGAGTGAAGCACTCAATGAATTGCAAACGCGATCGGAATTTAATAATTTGGGTTTACCTGAATTATGCAATTATTTAATCGAACAAGGCAAACCAATCAAAGTACTTTACATTCGCGGTAATTGGTTAGATGTTAATTCCTTAGATGACCTTGATTTAGCCTTTCAATTGAAACAATAGAGAATGGGGGATGGGGCATAGGGA
>NZ_JACKZU010000521.1:0-4100 GCF_014222165.1 Nostoc sp. 2RC | reverse complement strand
TTGTTACTTCGGCGCTCGCATTTGTTGTTTCGGCGCTCGCATTTGTTATTTTGGCGCTCGCATTTGTTACTTCGGCGCTCGCATTTGTTGTTTCGGCGATCGCATTTGTTGTTTTGGCGATCGCATTTGTTATTTTGGCGCTCGCATTTGTTATTTTGGCGCTCGCATTTGTTACTTCGGCGCTCGCATTTGTTGTTTCGGCGCTCGCATTTGTTATTTTGGCGCTCGCATTTGTTACTTCGGCGATCGCTAGTTCAATTTTCATTAAATCAAAGGCGGGCATCATTTCAAGCCGATCGCCTCTGGAGTGAGAAAAGTTTATTTACCGGAGGGAAGCTTTAGTTCAATGCCTAATTTGCTCCGTATTTCCATAACATTTAGTTGAATTTGGTTAATTTTGACATAGGTTTTATTTAATTGCCTTTTCGACTTCTTCGCAAATTTTCACCCAAGCTTGGTTACATTCTGCCTTATTTAGAGTATCGAGGGGTTTATTTGGAGGGTGAACAGCTTGGTATTTTTCGATGTCGGTTTTTCTGTATGAGCTTGCACTAATTGGAATCCAGATAATAGTTAATCCCTCTTCTTCGGCTGCGTTAAGTAAGGGGGGTAGCTCATGTCTGTCGATGAAATCAGAGGCTATAAACTCAGGGCTGACTAGCAGGATAGCAACCTTAGCCGTAGCTAATGCTTTTTCAATTTCGGTTTTCCATTTTGCGCCAGGTTTAATTTTGGTGTCATCCCAAACGATCAAACCTTCTGCACGAATATAGGGTTTTAGTTGTGTTTGCAGTTGTGTTAACCATTCTGCATCTTGATGACTGTAGCTAACAAATATTTGGTTTCTGATGCTTTCTGACATAATTGATTCCTTAATGGGGGCTGATTCAATAATTTCTTTGTCTATTTGTTGTCTTTGTCGAGTTCTTATATCTTCATATCCATCAAGTAGTTGACGCAAATCGAGTTTTAATTTTAGTTTGCCGATGGTGATTGTGCTTTCACCCATTGATTCGAGTCCGAGTAGTTCTTGGTAGTCGAGGGGCGGATGTTTGGGATAGTTGGGGACGGGAACCCATTCGGTGATTTCGAGATTGGGAAGACTTTTGTGGATTTTTTGGAAGACATCGCGGAGAATACCGAGAAATAAGCGGCGTGTTTCTTTACGTCCGCTAATGGTGATAAAGATTTTTTTGTCTTCGGGATCGGCTTTGATGCGAGCGATGTTGTAGATTTCGTTGTTTTCTTCATATTGCAGCATTACGCCACTGCGCCAATAGATTTGGTTATGAATTTTTTCGTGGGTGTTAACAATGAAGCGGGAGATGATGCTTTCGGGGAGAACTTTGTAATGGTATTGAAATTCTAGGGTTTCGTCGTGGAGTTTTGTTTCGTCTGGTTGGTCTTTAGGCAGAAGTCCCGCAATCAGAAATTGTGGTGGTTGACATTCTAGTGCAAAGCAAAGCTCAAATTCTTTCATCAGCCCGATTAGATAGTCGTGACGCTTAGTGGGGTAGCGCTTTGGATCGAGGATGCGGGTGAGATCGGCGGGGGTGAAAATGCCTTTGGTTTTAGTTTTGAGGTTTTCATCGCTCAGGAGCGTGTAAATGCCTTCTGTCACCCAGTTGGGTTTGAGGACGTTGGTATCTTTGAGGATGGGATGATCGCGGAAGTTGAGAACTAAACCGAGTCGATGCAGCAAGTCGATTAGTTGATCGTGGTTTTGTTCTTCGGGAATCATGTTTTCGTAGCAGATGCAGATGTAGCGGTTGTAGCTGATGAAGTCTTCAGTCATGGATTCGAGTTTTTGTTTAACCTCAAACCATGAGAGGGGTAGAAGGTCGTAGACTTCTTTGAGGTTAGCGATTTGCTGCAAAATTGCGGTGCGAAGTTCATCAATGCCGATATTGTCTTGGCAGGAGGTTTCGATAATCGCTTGAATGTTAGGATATTTTTCGCGTAATGCTTTGCGGTTGATGTCGAGGGGTTGTTCGTCTTTTTTGTTGCCAACGATAATCACGGGGGACTGTCCACCGAAGCTTTCGATTAGTTTCAGCCAATATTCGATGCGGTTTTCTTCTTCGCTGGTGCGACAATTACAAACGAGGAGATAGAGGCTGCGCTTAGTCAGAAAAAATTGATGGGTGGCATGATAAATTTCCTGTCCGCCAAAGTCCCAAACATTGAGGCGGATGTGTTTGCTATTGACCTGCACGTTCCAAGTTTCCACATTGAGTCCGTCGGTTTGGGGTTGATTTTTATCATATTTATTGTGGATTAGTCGCTGGATGAGGGATGTTTTGCCGACGCTGCCTTGTCCAACAAGCAAGAGTTTAGCTTCGTGTAATGGTCGAGTTTCACTTGTGCTAATTTGCCTCAAGTAATTAAAAATCTCTTTTGGATCTTTTGAATTAAGAATTTCTAATGGAATCTTGGTAATTGAATTGCCACTCAGCTCAAGCTCCCTCAGATTGGTTAATTTAGCGATCGCCTCTGGAATCTCGATTATTTGGTTGTTACTGAGGTAAAGCTCCCTCAGATTGGTTAATTTAGCGATCGCCTCTGGAATCTCGGTTATTCGGTTGCCGATGAGGTAAAACTGCGTCAGATTGGTTAATTTAGCGACCGCCTCTGGAATCTCGGTTATTCGGTTGCCGATGAGGTAAAACTGCGTCAGATTGGTTAATTTAGCGATCGTCTCTGGAATCTCGGTTATTCGGTTGCCGATGAGGTCAAGGTGCGTCAGATTGGTTAAATTAGCGAGCGCCTCTGGAATCTCGGTTATTTGGTTGCCATTGAGGTCAAGGTGCGTCAGATTGGTTAAATTAGCGAGCGCCTCTGGAATCTCGGTTATTTGGTTGCCATTGAGCATAAGCTGCCTCAGATTGGTTAAATTAGCGAGCGCCTCTGGAATCTCGGTTATTTGGTTGTTATAGAGGATAAGCTGCCTCAAATTGGTTAATTTAGCGATCGCCTCTGGTATCTGGGTTATTTGGTTGTCACTGAGGTTAAGCTGCGTCAGATTGGTTAATTTAGCGATCGCCTCTGGTATCTGGGTTATTTGGTTGTCACTGAGGACAAGCTGCGTCAGATTGGTTAATTTAGCGATCGCATCAGGTATTTCAGTTAGTTCTACTCGAATTAAGATAAGTTCCTCTAAATGTAGTATTTGCGTTACCACATCGGGAATGCTCTCTAAAGGATTGCCACTAATATCCAACTTACGCAAATTAGGCAAACCCAATAGTTCGAGTGGAAGCGTTTTGAAATTGTTGCCTAAAACCTTTTGGAGAACGCGGCCTCCTACTCGTTCATAACCTCCAACCTTCTTTCCCAAAATCAAAGACTCAAGCTGCTTCAACTTACCAATTTCTACAGGTAACTCAGTCAACTCCTGCCCCGACAAGTCTAACTCTTGCCACCCCTCAGCCACGGCGCGATCTATCAGTACCAATAACTCATCCTGCGTCATAATTTCAAGGAAAAGGGTGAGGAAAGAAGATTGATAAAGATGATCTTAACTGATTAGTGAAAAATGCTACATTATCACTTGTTGGCGATGCCTGCGGCGGGCTACGCTAACGCGCTTTGAAATGATGGGAAAAGCGATCGCAAAACATAATAGCTATCATTACCAATGCTCTATAACCAATCCATCCACATAATCAAAATCTGAATCATCGGTAACAAGCACCCAACCATGTTCCAGACAATGCGCTGCAATCCAAACATCATTCATAGGAATTGGTCGCCCTTTGCGCTTCAAAGCTGAACGAGTTTGAGCATAGATAAGTGCCGTTCTCTTTTCCATAGGCACAACTGTACAAACTTCCATAAACTCCAAATATCGAGGAAGATTTTTCAACGGTCGAGTCGAGTTCTCAGCTCCAAACAGTAACTCTCCCGCTACTACTACCGATAAAAATATTTCTGGTAACGCCAACACCCTTGAAACAACATCAGGATCGCCATTCAAAAAACGTATTGCAACAGAAGTATCTAACGCAATTTCACCACTCATTTAGAGCTGATTCGTAAACAAAAGTTTAAGAAGCCATTCGCTTGAGCATTAGACGAATCAATGAGCCATAAATCATAGC
>NZ_JACKZU010000520.1:0-4116 GCF_014222165.1 Nostoc sp. 2RC | reverse complement strand
GTATTATACCATTATTTAAATTAATTTCAGATGAGAATCTGTTGAATATTTATTTTTCTGATTTACAGCTGATTTTCAGGAAACAAATATATATTTATTTGGATATTTTCTAGAAAATTAGAACTAAAACCAAAAATACAGGCAGCAGAATTCAGAATTAAAATCATCTCTGGGTCTAGCTTTCAGGCTAAGTGGAGTACTTGATTAACTGAAAATCTGTTGTCAAAAGACTATTAATCATAAAAAATTAAAAAATTATTAAATTTTCTGTTATAATTTTTCAAAAAATAGTCCATCATCTCATATTTGATAGGTTTTCGTAGAAAAATCTGAGGTCAAAAAGGGCAAAATGTCAGAATCAAATTTTAGCTACAAACCATCTAAAACTCCTTTTGATAAAAGAGTTAATCGATTACATGCAGTAACTCTGGTTCTATTTGGGATTATTTTTGTATCTGCCATTGTTGTAGTAGCTTGGTTTGCAGGTGAAGACAGAATTAGTCAAGTTTTTGCTTTAATTCATGATTGGCAAATGTATCCACCGATGTGGTTAGAAGTGCCAATAACACAGAATAAATATTTGCTATTACCCACGATTGGATTGTTATTAGCTGTGTTTGTGGTGATGAAAATCTCTCCACAACCGCGTATTTGGTCGCAAAGATTGGTGGTAATAATTTTAATCATTGTAACTTTGCGATATGTTCTGTGGCGATCGCTCTCCACTTTAAATTTAATAGATCCGTTAAATGGAGTATTTAGTCTAGGATTATTTTTTGCCGAGATGCTGGTGATAGTTAATAACATTATTCAGCTGTTGTTCATGTTTGATATCAAAGAGCGTCACGAGGAAGCAAATGCAAAGTCCCTAGCTGTAGTGCGTGGTAGTTTTTTACCATCTGTTGATATTTTTATACCAACTTATAACGAACCAGTTTTTATTTTGCGGCGTAGTATTATTGGTTGTCAAGCTCTAGATTATGCCAATAAAAAAATTTATCTGTTAGATGATAACAATCGTCCAGAAATGAAATATTTAGCCGAAGAATTAGGTTGTTATTACATAACACGACCTGATAATAGTTATGCAAAAGCTGGAAATTTAAATAATGCCATTGCTCAAACTCATGGCGAATTAATAGTAATTTTTGACGCTGATTTTGTTCCAACAAAAAACTTTCTTACCCGCACTGTTGGTTTTTTTCAAGATAAAAAAATTGGTTTAATACAAACACAACAAAGCTTCTATAACAGTGACCCTATAGCTCGTAATCTAGGTTTAGAAAATATTGTCACACCAGAAGGAGAAGTATTTCATCGACACATTCAAACAAGTCGCGATCCTTCAGGTAGTGCTATTTGTTCTGGCACATCCTTTGTGGTTCGTAGAAGTGCTTTAGAAGAAATTGGCGGATTTGTAACTGAGTCATTAAGTGAAGATTATTTCACAGGAATTCGCTTATCTGCTCAAGGCTATCGTTTAATTTATTTAAATGAAAAGTTAAGTGCTGGGTTAGCACCAGAAAACATTCCTGCCTATGCAACTCAAAGATTAAGATGGCAGCAAGGTACAGTACAAGCCTTATTTATTAAAACTAATCCTTTAAAAATACCTGGACTAAACTTTATGCAAAGATTAGCAGGTTTAGGTGGGGTACTTTATTGGTGTAGTAATTTATCTAGAATTTATTTTTTGCTTATACCATTAGCATATTCATTTTTTGATGTGATTCCTATCCGCTCAAACCCAGCAGAATTAATATTTTTTTTACTACCTTATTATTTATTAAATATTGCCACATTTTCCTGGTTAAATTACCGTTCTTGTTCCATTTTTATTTCAGATATTTATTCATTAATTATCTGTTTTCCCTTGGCAATGAATTTTATCCAAGTCATGATTTTTCCATTTGCTAAAGGATTTAAAGTCACGCCGAAAGGTATAGTAAATAATCGCTACAGTTTTAATTGGAATTTAGCACTACCTCTAATAATTTTGTTTGTTGTTAATGCTGTTACTTTTTGGCGAAGTCTAAATATTTGTATTTATCAAGCCTGCTACTATGCTACGGTTTCACAATTTACAGGTATCAGTTTGGGTTGGCTGTGGAGTATTTATAATTTAGTATTAATTAGTATTACCCTGCTGATTTTATTAGATGCGCCGAAAGCAGATATGTATGAATGGTTTGATTTACGGCGAGTAACGCAGTTAAAAATTGGCGAGGATAATTTATGGGGTGTGACTAAAATGATTTCTGAAGGAGGTGCTGAAATTGCGATCGCTCAGAAGTTCCCTGTTCATTTATTTCTTCATCAGCCAATAGATATAAAAATTGTAGAGGAAAATTTACAGCTTGCAGGTGAGATTGTAAGTACTGCTATTAAAGACGATTTTTTAATCGTGCGTGTTCGCTTTCAATCAGTGAGTTTAAATCAATACCGTCGTCTTGTAGAAATGTTATTTTGTCGTCCGGGACAGTGGAAGCACCAGAATACACCAGGAGAATTATATTCTCTATTTTTGTTATTAAAAATTTTGTTGAAACCTAGAATTTTATTTGATAAAAAAATACAGATAACACCAATGAAAGTTTCTAATGTTTGAAATTATTCGTGAAAGTTTTGAATAATCTCCAAACTAAATAATGATTGTCGCTATATACAACTTCTGTTTGAGATTTGTAACTTGTTTCTATTTTTTTACGCCAAATATCTGAAGGATTTAGTAAAAAAATGTCAGTAAATACATCAGGAATTTGGGGAATAGATTGGTCTTGTATTAACTGAAACTTGACTTTTGGATCTAAAAGATAGCTGAGGGAAAAGACATTTCCATAATTGATTCCAGAAGCATCGCTAATTAAAAGTGGACGATTAGCCTGATTAATAATTTTAGCAACTTGTGGATTACCATAGCTAATAACCTTATTCCACCATGTTTTTGCTTGGGAATTCACCCCATAAGAAATTAGTCCACAAATAATTACTAATCCGAAAATTGTTTGCCAAATTCTTCGATGTCCAACACTCTCATTTTTTATTTTGGTAGCCAATAAATAAATAATAGATAATTGAATACCCAAATAAGAAGGTAATAAATATCGTTCGGAAAGTGAGCGTATACCTCCAAAAATTAAATCTGGTAGCATTAAGGGAAGTGCAGGAACCAGAATTAATATGACGATAAATAACCAAACTTTATAGTTAGTGTTTCTACAAAGATAATAAATTGCATATCCACTCAAGATTAAAGATAATGCTGTTATTATATAAATAAAGGAATTTTCAAAACCAAAATTTAAATCGATAAAAATCCGGCTCAACTGTAAAAGCCAAGATTTAATTAAAGTTTCTAGGGAAGATGGGATTTTTGTCCAGGCTGTTGAACTATTAAATTGCAACAAGTTAGTAATGACAACTAATATCCAATGTGTAAAGGCTAAAAATCCTGCCAGAGACGCTAAAACATAAGCTTTTACTGTTTGAGTAAATCTAAATCTGGCAGTGATAATTAGATAAATTCCATGAGCAACAACTACAAATCCACTCAACAAAAATGTATAAAGACTAGTTGTAATAGTGGCGGCATAAATTCCCCAGTTGAATATGCGTGAATGTGGATGTGTAGATTCCAACCTCAAAGCTCGTAAAAATGAAGCATTGCATAATAAAATTGTGACTACCCAAAGGATATATTCTCGTGCTTCTTGGGCGTATACTAGATGAATAGGAGAAATTGCCATCAAAGCGATCGCCATCTCCGATACCCATAATTGAGTTCTAAATAATTCTCGGCATAGCCAATAAATACTGGGAAAAATTAGCAAGCTAATCAATGCTGATAAACTTCTAATGGCCGTCACCGAATTACCAAAAATTCCCACCCAAAACCGAGCGATTATATAATATAGTGGAGGATGTTGTGGATCTTCCACTTCTAAAGACTTAATTGTGTTAATTAGACCTTTTTCTTGATTCAAGCTTTGAAATTTAACAAAACTTTCTTTAGTAATTACACTACCATTAAATATTTGCTGTTTTACTTCATTTGCCGTATATCCAGAAATCCGCAATGAAGTAAAAGTTTCATCATGCCAATAGACTTTATTATCA
>NZ_JACKZU010000519.1:0-4123 GCF_014222165.1 Nostoc sp. 2RC | reverse complement strand
GTATTAATTTATTATGAAATTATTTCAACTTTTGTCCCGATTTGTAAAATTTTTCCGGCTGATGATGAAGGTAATTCTGTATTAATGCTCAATCTGTAGAAATGATTAAAACGCGATGAAGTAACCCATTTTGGTAAGGTTGCTTGGCGATGATTGACAAAGATTTTTTGAAAGTTTGGATAAGCTTCCCCCAAGTAAGAATCACGTGTTGGCACTATACAACGCTGACAAGGTTTAACTCCAAAAAAATCCACATCTCCGACTCTAAACGAAACTAAATCACCTTGTTCACGAAATAGCCGATCTTCCCAAAATGCTGGTACACCATCGATTTCGATGTTGGCGCGGATTCTGCGGCGCATTTCATCCACACTTAAACCGGGAAACCAAGAAGCCACTTCTGTTAAAGTTGCTGTACTAATTACCGTTGGGCCTGGTGAGTCGGTATCATCAGGAAAGCCCATGAGAGAATTTTGTTTAAGTGTTACAGGAAACTCAAAAAAATCACTCAAAGTTGCTTCTAATGCTTGCTGTTCCTCATGCAAATGAAAAACTTGTTGTGAGTCAATACCAGGAATTTTTAGCGATATAGTTTTATCTAAAAATTTGAATTGTGATGAATAAGACACCCGCAGTAAATGAATTTTGGCGTGACGCTTGCCATTTACAAATCGACCCCGTTCATCAAAAATAGCAAATTCTCGGTCATGTTCTAGCGCGCCACTGTCAAGAACTCTAGCACACTCAACTTCAACACCATCCAGAGACTTAACTGGATATAGTAAAATTTTAGCTAGGTAAGGTATCATAGCAATTTTCAATTGTTAACAATTCCCCCAACATGGTTGATAGGCCAAAAGCGAAATACAGCACGACCAATAATATTCTTGCGGGGGACAACACCCCAACAACGGCTGTCATAGCTACTATTACGATTGTCACCTAGTACTAAATATGAGTCTGTTGGTATTGTCTGGGGTTCAGCCAAGAAGGGTGGTTGCGCCCCTGATGAACAAACATCAATTGATGTATTCTGACCTGGACTAACATAATTGTCTTCTGGGAGAGGTTTATTGTTGAGATAAACTTTGCCATTTTGAAGTTGTACTTTTTCTCCAGGTAAACCAATTACGCGTTTAATAAAAGTATCTTGGTATTGTTCTTTTTTTAATTCTTCAGTAGGAGAAAAAACCACAATGTCTCCCCGTTGTGGTTGAGAAAATTTATACTTCAATTTATCCACAATGATTTTATCTGCCTCCCACTGGTTTGGTGTACCATGCAGAGTTGGTTCCATAGCACCAGAAGGAATCCAGCGTATTTCAGTAAAAATCAGGATATAGGCAGCAAAAATCCAGAAGACTAGTATCACACTACCTTCTATAATTAGCTTACGGTTGATACTAGGCATATCACACCAATTTAAAATTCACGCATCCACGCATTAAGAAAGCCGACAGAACAAGGGTTTCGGAGTGTGTATCTGTCGCATTCTTTTTTAAAGAGGTATCAGGTTTTCTTGTGTTTTGTTAGTTCTAATTTCTCCTTTGCTATTTTTTGAAATCGATGACTAACGACCAATAACGTATTTATGGAGTTGTTTGTGGATATAGCGGTGTTTTATCAATTCCACCAATGTGATTAAGAGGCCAGAAGCGGAATACAGCCCGACCAATAATATTTTGACGGGGGACAACACCCCAACAACGGCTATCGTAACTACTGTTACGATTGTCACCTAGTACTAAATATGAGTCTGTTGGTATGGTTTGTGGTTTTGCCAAAAAGCGCGGTTGGGGAGCGTCTTTACAAACATCAATAACTGTACTCTGCCCGGAACTAAGATAATTTTGTTCTGGTAGGGGTTTGTTATTGATATAGACTTTACCATCTTTGAGTTGTACTTTTTCTCCAGGTAAGCCGATTACACGTTTGATGAAAGCATCCTGGTATTGTTCTTTTTGTAGCTCTTCCGTAGGAGAAAATACTATAATATCTCCGCGCTGGGGGTTAGCAAATTTATATTTCAATTTATCGACAATAATTTTGTCTGCCTCCCACTGGTTTGGTGTACCATGCAGAGTTGGTTCCATCGATCCAGAAGGAATCCAGCGTGCTTCAGCAACAAAGGTACGAATTCCCAGAGCGAGAACAATGCTTAAAACAATTGTTCTACCAAGCTCTGCGATCCAGGAATTATCGGGTTGTTGACTAGAGTTGTTATCAGACACTTTATTTTGCATGAAATTACTGAACTAAGAGAGAGGAGGTAGGTAATTAACTAAACTAAATGGATTTTATCTGTTAATGTTAACGGAAAAATTTTAATTTCCCAGTTAAATTCGGATTTTCACGAGGTTGTTCATAAATTAAAAATAAACTTTTTTTTAACGCTCCGCAAAAATTAGTTACTCAGAGCGCGACTAAGTTTAACCTAAAAGCATAGTTGTCTGTCATATACAACCGCTGCTGTTGCGGCAAGATTTGGTTACAGAAGTAGCTTGAATACTTGCCAAGATTACATTTCCTGATTTTAAATTTTCAATTGGAATTCCTAACCCCCATGTTATCTTCAAAAAGTTTACTGATTCGCCACGCTCGTATTATCCTACCCAATGGTGAAGCAATGATTGGGGATGTGCTGACGCGCGATCGCCAAATAGTCGAAGTAGCGCTAGAAATCTCCCAAACCGAACTAGCCACAGAAATTGACGCACAAGGGTTAACTTTGTTGCCAGGAGTCATCGATCCGCAGGTACATTTCCGCGAACCAGGGCTAGAACACAAAGAAGATTTGTTCACTGCCAGTTGTGCCTGTGCCAAAGGGGGAGTGACTTCTTTTTTAGAAATGCCCAACACTCGCCCCCTGACAACAACACAGCAAGCTTTAGATGACAAACTAGAACGTGCCTCCCAAAAATGCTTGGTTAATTATGGCTTTTTTGTTGGGGCAACAGCAGAGAATCTACCAGATTTGCTTCTAGCTAAGCCAACACCAGGCATCAAAATTTTTATGGGGTCGATGCATGGTCAGTTGCTGGTTGACGGAGAAACGGCACTGGAAGCGATATTTGCTAAAGGATCTCGCTTGATTGCTGTTCATGCCGAAGACCAAGCCAGAATCAACCAACGACGCCAAGAATTTGCCAACATTCACGATGTCGCCGTTCATTCCCAAATTCAAGATAATCAAGCAGCTTTGTTGGCAACTCAACTAGCATTAAAACTTTCTAAAAAATATCAACGTCGTTTACATATTCTGCATCTATCAACGGCAGAAGAGGCAGAGTTGCTGCGTCAGGATAAACCGAGTTGGGTAACAGCAGAGGTGACACCACAGCATTTGTTACTAAACACCAACGCTTATGCACAGATTGGCACTTTAGCACAGATGAATCCTCCTTTGCGATCGCCCCACGATAATCAAGTCCTCTGGCAGGCTTTACGGGATGGTGTAATTGATTTTATCGCCACAGATCATGCACCCCACACCTTAGAAGAAAAAGCCCAAGAATATCCCAATACACCATCGGGAATGCCTGGGGTGGAAACTTCCCTGGCTTTGATGTTAACTGCGGCAATGGAAGGAAAGTGTACTGTTCCTCAAGTTGTGAATTGGATGTCTAAAGCTGTGGCTGTGGCCTATGGTATTCCCAATAAAGGAGCGATCGCACCAGGTTATGATGCTGATTTGGTGCTTGTAGATTTGAACACATATCGTCCTGTCCGGCGCGAGGAATTATTAACTAAGTGCGGTTGGAGTCCTTTTGAAGGCTGGAACCTCACTGGCTGGGCTGTAACCACCATTGTCGGTGGTGAGATTGTTTATGACCAAGGGCAGGTAAACACTCAGGTACGGGGTCAAGCTTTAAATTTTGTCTAGCAAACATTTATACATAAATATCATTAGTGCATATATCTAAGTATATTTATGTTAGTCAAGTTATTCTAAAATTTATCGTATTTTTACGCCATAACACTCAATAGATAACAGCTAATAAGCTATGGGTTTGAAAGACTCTTGATTTCAGAGCTTAACGCTGCTACAACAGTTATATTTTCTGTAGAAATACGATAATAATTACTTATTTATTTTTATATCTAGTATTATTTACAGATGTAG